>JARZZM010000003.1 GCA_030130125.1 Thermoproteota archaeon | reverse complement strand
CCCACTCCGTATACATGGATGTGGCCGACGTGGAGAACATGGGGTATCTGATCCACTAGAAGCCAGTCCTCACTCTCTGGTGCTATCGGGTGTTCTCCATAGATGGGAGCCAAGTGCCTTAGCCTGAGGATCCATCTCATGGCCTCAACGACGGTCTCAGGCCTTATGGGCTGCAATCCAGGTATATGTTTGAAGATGGCATTCAGACTTCGTCCGTGGTAGATCAGAATACGTACATCGCCTATACCTATCATCGCCGGATTAGGAAGGGCTATGAGATCAGGTCTGACCTCCAACAGATGATCCAAATACTCCTCTGGGACGACTGGCTGGGGCTCCGCCTGCCTGACGGGCTCGTGATTACCAGGTATATAGACTACTTTGATGTCCTTAGGGATCCTCTCCAAGAACCCTGACGCCAGTTGGAACTGCTTGTACACGTCCGATATCTTCAACTCCTCCTCCTGATTGGGGTAGACACCGATACCATCAACCAAATCGCCGCAGATCACCAAATACTTCACATCTCTTGCCTGGTCGCTGTTCAACCACCTCACGAACCTCTCAAAGGCCTCCTCGTTGAAGTATTTACTTCCCATGTGGATGTCGCTTACCAAGGCAACTCTCCCAGATGCCGAGCCCGGCCTCACCAGCTCGCCATTGAGATCTGGGATCCTGAAAGTATCAGCGTAAAGTTTCCCATTGACGAAGGTTCCCTTGACAGCTATCACGCTATCTACAGGAATCTTATCGGCTTTATCCCAGTATCTACTCCCCTTCTTGAATATGACGGGGATCGACCCGCTCTCATCATCTATCTCCATCCTTATGGAGAAGTCCCTCAGCACTCTTTTCTCCAAAACCATCCCGACCACGAGCACTCTATCTCCATTTCTGGACGTCGAATTCAGGAGATTGGATATGGGAATGGGATCTATCCCGCTCCTACTCATGAGAACAGATTTCAAGAACTGAAACCTCTTCCTCATGAGTTCCACGAATTCCTCTGGGCTTCCCTTTACCCCCAAATTTGTGGGGGATTTGATGACGCTTACCCCTTCCAAGACCTCTCCAGTAGCATAGGAGGTTCGCCTCTCCACGCGCCTCCTCATCCTCCTTAATGCTTCTTCCAAGTCATGTAACTCTATTACGGGTTTATCAGGAATAGAATCAAGTAAGGAGTCTACCTCCCCAATGTCTTGCTCCATTAAGAGGGCCAAAGCCTCTGGTGATATGTTATAGCCCCTACCCAAGAACTTCCTGACGATCTCCACTTGCTGTGCCATCTAATGTCAGTTACCCCCATCGCTACTAAAAAGGTGATCTCAATTCCTTCAAGTGAGATCCAAATCCCTGAGCCTCAATCCTGGCTTGGGCAGGACCATCAACCCCTCCTCGCCCTCATAGATCTCTATTCCTCCCTTCAGGTAGAGCATACCTACTAACAGGCATATCAGGGCATCCTCATCATCTTCACTCTTAGGTGGGCTTGAGATGAAGCCCATATTCGACAGGAAGGATACCACTTGATGCCTAGTTATTCCGATCGCCTTCAGGGCTGAGGATGGATGAGTTTCCAACACCTTAACCCCTATACTCTCCAATTTAAGCTTCAGCTGAGATCCTATGATCGCTAGCTCTCTCATCGGTCCATTCTTTATAGGTAAGAGCCTGTATCCTCTCAATAACATCTCCCTTTCGAAGTCCCTGAAGGCACCCTCCTTGGGAAGGGAGAGGGGCGCATCTATAACGACGAGCTCGGCCTCAATCTCCCCCTCTAATAGCTCATGATGGGTCATTCTCCATATCTCTATCCCCCTCCCTTTTGAGTAACCCGCCAAGGAGGAGGGTTTCTTAACGGCTAGGTCAATGCCGATCAAGTCATATCTCCGCAGGAGCACCACACCTCACTTAGAAGATCGAAAACCTCTTGGTAGTTGGTTCTCTCCTTAGCCGAGATGGCCACCACCCTGACCGGTGATTTGAAGGAGGAGACGGCCCTCACGAGCTCCAACAGTGCATCAGATAGGGTACCCTCGCCAGTATTGAGCCCATCCACCTCCCCCCTCAGCACTCTCCCCCATACCTCCTCGATCCCCTCACCCCACCAGATATCCATCTTGTTGAGCAGGGGGATCACAGTCACTCCGAGCTTCAGTTCTAGTATCTTGGCAAGCAGGGCAGAGGTAACGACATCCTCCAGTTCCCTTCCCGGTTCGTGATCTCCTAAAAAGACGGCAGCCAGATTAAGGCATGAGGAGAGCCTCTCACACAGCACTCTCCCCAAGGGCCTGAAGGCGAAGATCTCCATTTGCCCTGGAGTGTCTATCACCAGATGATCGCAGCTGAGAGAGCATAGGGATTCGACTATCTCATCCATTTTAGCCACCATGATCTCCGCAGCCCTCACCAGAGCGCCGTTGGGGCCCAATCCTTCTCTTTCCATTATATCCTGCACGCTGACCAGCTCTCTAACATCATAATCGGGTTTGTAGGGCAGGCTCAGCACTCCCGGATCCAAGTTGGCTGTGCAACTTCGGAGCGGCATGAACCTCCTCCTCAGCCATTCGGAGTAACTCGCAGTGAAGGTAGTCTTACCTGATCCAGCTGTCCCCAAGACTATGGCAGCGTCCATCTTACCACCCCAACATTTATAGCCCCAGAGACCAGAGAGGAAGTGGCGGGGTAGAGCCGGGGTACCCTAGCCAGAGGGCCCAGGCGCCCGGCGAAGCAAGGGGCCGGACTCGAGATCCGGTGGCCCTCACGGGCCTCGTGGGTTCGAATCCCACCCCCGGCGCCACTTACTTTATGTTGTGAAGACTTCTCAGATCTTCCTCGAACGGCTTAAGTTCTATAGGGATCTCCATCCCTATTGGATCCTTCATCCTCATGCCTCTCTCCTTCTTGGTCTTCCAGATCAAGCTGTTGAATTCCATTAACTTACTCCCGAGCTTCAAGTACTCAGTGTCCCACTCCTCCCTCACCTCGGGGAAGAGCTCCCTGTGGACCGTTCCTCCATAGATGCTCCTCCATATGTAGTCAGTGATGTGGGGGATGACGGGGGCCGCTAATCTAAGCACGGCCTTCAAGACGTAGTGGAGGGTCCACCTCGCGGCCACCGACTTCCCTTCACCCACACCATCACCGTAGGCCCTTCCCTTGACGAGCTCTATGTAGTGCGGGGCGAACACATCCCAGACGAAGATCCTGACCTCGTTAGCCGGATCGAAGAAGTCGAACCTCTCATACCCTGATAGAGCTCTCCTTATAGACCTGTTCAGCTCTCCCAGTATCCAGAGATCAGTGGGTTCCAACTCAGGCATCTCCTCAGGTTCCTCGAATTGTGAGATGAACCTGGCTACGTTCCACAGTTTCTGCAGGAATTTGTAGGCCCCCTCTATCTTCCTCTCAGATATCCTGAAGTCTGAGCCGTGATGCGCCTCCGCCGCACCGAAGAACCTCACAGCATCGGCTCCATACTTCTTGAACAGGGGCCACGGGTATATTATGTTACCCAAGCTCTTGTGCATCGCCCTGCCCTTCGCATCCAGTCCCATTCCCGATATCCAGACGTGCTTGAAGGCCGGCTTCCCTAGCACCTGATGCACCCTCAGGAAAGTATAGTGGAGCCAAGTCCTCACTATGTCCTTGCCCTGAGGCCTCAGATCGCTCGATCCCAGCTTACCGAAGAGCTTGTCGTCCCAACCGAATCCGTTGTAGACCAAGGGAGAGATGGAGGAGTCCATCCATGTGTCGAAGACCCTCCTCTCTCCCTCGAAGCCAGCCGTCGAACCGCAGTGCGGGCACCTGTCGTAGGGAGGGTCTTCCTTCCAAGGCTGGTAGTACTTGCCGGGAGGCGGTAACACGGGCTTTCCGCAGCTCTTGCAGTACCACACCGGTATCTCCGTGGCGTAGTACCTCCTCCTAGAGATGGGCCAGTCGGAACTCACGGACTTCAACCAGTCCCTCCAGTAGTTGGACGCCCACTCCGGGTAGAACCTCACCACATCAAGGTATTCCTCGAGTTCCGGAACCAGATCCACCTGCTTCAGATAATACTCCCTCATCGGGACTATTTCCAGAGGGGTCTTGCAACGCCAGCACACAGGAGTCCTGTGCATTATGGTCTCGACCTTCTCAACGAGCCCCTTCCGCTCCAAATCCTCCATTATCCTCTCCCTTGCTTCCTGTATAGTTAGGCCCGCATACTCACCTGCGCTCTCGTTGAGGGTGCCATCCTCATTGACCACTATCTTCGGCTCCAGACCGAGCTCCCTGAAGAGCTGGACATCCATCTTGTCACCGTAGGAGCATATCATCACCAAGCCGGTCCCGAATTTGGGGTCAGCGTACGGGTGCTCCATAACGGGTATAGCATCCCCGAGGGGCGTGACCACCCTCTTCCCCTTCAGCCATTTGTACCTCTCATCGTCAGGATTGTATATGACCGCCTTACATGCTGGGAGGAGCTCCGGCCTAGTAGTTGCCACGACTACCTCCTCTTCACTCCCCTCCACCCTGAACTTGAGGTACACGAGCTTAGTGGGGAGCTCCTTGTATTCGACCTCCGCATCAGCTAGTGTGGTCCTGCACCTCGGGCAGTATATGTTCGGCCTGTAGTCCTCGTAAACATATCCCTTATTCCAAGCATCGATGAATGTTGCTTGGGTCACGGCTCTCCACTGCTCGCTATCAGTCTGGAAGTAGTTCTTGGTGTCTGCGCTGATACCCAATCTCCTGACTATTGAGAGGATATCCTGCTCGGCCTCGTCTAGGAACTCCCTACACAGCTTGAGGAACTCCTCTCTCGGGTACTCGAACATCTTAATCTTGTACCTCTTCTCGGTCTCCACCTCCACCGGGAGGCCGTTCCTGTCCACTCCGAAGGGGAAGTAGACCTCGTAACCCTTCATCCTCTGGGTCCTCGCGATCATGTCGATCTGAGAATAATGGATGGCTGCAGCTATGTGCCACTTACCGCTGGCGTAGGGAGGTGGCGTATCTATGGAAAAGAGGGGCTTACCAGAGCCCGGATTGAAGTGGTAAGTATTCTCCTCCTCCCACACCTTCTGCATCTCGAGCTCCATATCAGGAGACCAGTGCTTTTCCTTGAGTCGGGGCTCTCGTCTAGACAAAGGGATCCCTCCTTTCCTTCAGCTCTCCTGATGATCCCCTCCGTCAATAAATAGTTTAAGGGATCAAGCCCTCGAGCAGCCTCGCCACTAGGTCAGTCACCCTAAGCTGCTCAGGTAGCTTGGACTCTATGGAGTACCTCCTCAGCAACTCTTCAACCTCATCCCTTCCCAATCCAAGGTGGGAGTAGTAGCAGGTTCCATGTGGGGTCTCGAGCGCCTTATAGGGCGGGTTCCTCTCTAGAATCTCGTCCTTCCATTCCTGCTTTGCGGCCCGGAGCGCATCCCTTATCTCATCAGTAGGTTCCTTTGAGGTGACGGCTATCACCGGCACGCCGGTCTCCTCATAGAAGGATCGCATATCGAGCAGGTTGAGGCCCGCGAACGTCGTCCCGTGAGTGAAGACCACCTTCACCTCCTCTCTTACCTTTGGATGCCTCACCATCCTGACAAGGGCTGAGGTCGAGTCATCGCCATCGACGCTCACGATCTCCCTCAAGGCCACCTCAAGAGTCAACTCCCTGAAGAGAAGTCCGACGAGGAATGCTTTCTCATCCGACCATTTATTGAAGGGTGCATCGTCCACGGCGAGTATCCTGATCCCTCTCTTCATCGGGTCACTCGCCTCCAGCCCCCCATAAATTTAGGGGGGCAAAGGTTATATTTTTACCCATAAATTTGTGGGTAATGAGCGAGAAGATATGTCCACGCTGCGGTCAGCCCTACAGCTACATCGAGAGGAGGACAGTCAAGGGATCCAAGCAGGTGTACTTCTACGCGGTTCACATATACAAGGAGGGTAGCAAGTGGAGGAAAAAGAGGTGCTACTTGGGTCCGAAGCTCTACTCCAGGGTGACTCCCCTACAGGGCTTTCCGCTACGTGGTCTGATTGGGGAGAGTCGCCATAGATTGTTGGACTACTTGAATAGCATAGTCTCCGAGCTGGAGCACATGGAGCTGGATAAGGATAGTAAGAAGAGGCTCAAAGATCTGTCCACTAGGCTGGCTAGGTTGGCCGAACTTGGAGCAGATGACTAACACCCCTCCTTATATTGTCTCATCTCTCCCAAAGAGAGATGTCCATAGAGGAGAGGATAAGGGAGAGATCGAGGAAGGAGGCCCTTCTCGCCGTGCTACTGGATCCCGCAAACCTCACGAGGGATCAGGCGCGTCAAATAGCCTCCCAAGCTGAGAGAGGTGGGGCTGATCTAATATTCGTTGGTGGCTCTGTTGGCGCAGCCTTCGGGCTCAACGATACCATACTGGGAGCCAAGGAGGGATCCGATCTCCCTGTAATACTCTTCCCCGGTAACGTGGACGGGGTCTCTCCCTACGCTGACGCGATACTCTTCATGTCCCTCCTAAACTCGTCCAACCCCTACTGGATAATCCAAGCCCAAGCTTTAGCGGCGCCGGTCGTTAGGGGGCTGGGAATAGAGGTCATGCCCACCGCATACCTCGTAGTCGAACCCGGACACACTAGCGCCGCGGGATGGGTTGGGTGGGTAAATCCCATTCCTAGGAAGAAGCCGGAGATAGCGCTGACCTACGCCATGGCGGCTGAGTTGTTGGGCATGAGGTGGGTGTATCTCGAGGCGGGTAGCGGTGCTGAGGAGCCAGTTCCAGTCGAGATGGTGGCCGCAGTTCGAGCGAAGACGGGACTCGGGATGATAGTGGGAGGGGGATTGAGGTCCCCCGACCAGGTGGAGGAGAGGGTTAGGGCGGGCGCCGACATAGTGGTGGTGGGAACTCACATAGAGGAGGGCGGCAACGTAGAGGAGAAGGTGAGATCCCTCAAGGAGAGGACCTCTAGAGCCTAACCTGCTAGATCCACGAAATAGAGCCGATCGCTCAACTGATCCCCTAGAACCTTATCAGGAACGCTAACATTAAAGGAGAGCCCCTGATCGCCGTCCCCCCGGCCATGCCTCTTGATCAGATGATGGGGTCCTGTCATTAGATGCTCCATCAGCTGGATACCTCCATCCTAAATGCTCAAAGAAGTTACATATCCATGCCAAATACACATAAAATAAATCGTCAGTAAAGCGGTGAGGTAGTCAGTCTTTCTAGGGACCGCGGGGACTCCACCGCAAAGCTTATGAACTTATCACGACGATGATCACTCCGGAGCCCCGTGGTGTAGCGGCCAAGCACGCCGGGCTCTGGACCCGGAGACCCCGGTTCGAATCCGGGCGGGGCTACCACATTTCACTCATTATAACTCCAAAACCAATGCTTTACCCATTTCTTCAAACACACCAAATCGTTGAGGTGTGAGCTAGGGTGTCATCAAAATGTGAACCTCACGGGGAGTATCGATTTCTAGGCAATCAAGATCGATGATCGTAAGAGGCTACGGACTACAGAAGGAAACAGATGGCGGGCCCGGGGGGCTTCGAACCCCCGACCTCCCGGTTAAGAGCCGGGCGCTCTACCATTCTGAGCTACGGGCCCCATCACCTACTAGGGATTAGAGGGATATAAAAAAGTTCCCTCACTTGGCCAGCTCGATGGCGTGCTTCACTGCCTCCACGGCCTTCTCCGTCGCCTTTACTCCGAGCTCCGACAGGATGCTTTTGCCCTCCTCAGCCCTGTTACCGGACATCCTGACCACCACGGGCACTTTGAGGAGGCCCTTCTCGTGAACCTTCCTCACACCCTCAGCCACATCCACGCAACTGGTTATTCCGCATAGCGTGTTTATCAGGACCACCTTCACGTTGGGATTGCTCACCACAAGCTCCAGAGCCTCAGCAACCCTGTCAGCTGAGGCGCCCCCTCCTACATCACAGAAGTTGGCAGGCTTCCCTCCGAAGGTGTAGACTAGGTCCATGGTGGCCATCGCCAGACCTGCTCCGTTGGCCATCGTGCCCACGTTACCCTCGAGCTCCACATAAGCTATTCCCTTCCTCTTTGCCTCCGCTTCCCTAGGATTGCCCACCGCATAGTATCGCTTCTCGAACTCCTTGTGCCTGAACAGGGCGTTGTCATCCACCTCTATCCTAGCATCTAGGGCCAATAACCTGCCGTCCTCCGTGACCGCTAGAGGGTTTATCTCGAGCATCATGGCATCGTAGTCCCTAGCGACCTCCCATAAAGCCATAACAACTTTCTGGATCTCCCTCAGCTTGTCAGGCACATTCATGGAGGCGTTCTTGGCCAAAGCCCTGGCGATGTAGGGAACCATCCCGAGCAGGGGATGGACGGACCTCTTTTCTATTGACTCAGGATGTTCCGCAGCGATCTCCTCGACCTCCATCCCCCCATAGGGGGTGGAGATGAAGGTCATGCTCCTCGCATTTCTGTCGGCGATCGCGCCCACGTATATCTCGGTCTTGACCTTTATGGGCTCCTCCACCAGCAAGGACTCAGGCTTGTAACCGTAGAATGTCTTGGAGAGCAGCTCTCTGGCTACCTGCCTAGCCTCCTCCGGTGAGCTGACTACCTTTATCCCTCCAGCCTTCCCTCTCTGCCCATGGGGGATCTGAATCTTCAAAACAGCCCTACCACCTAGCTTCTCAGTTATAACGGCAGCCTCCTCTGGAGTTCTGGCGACTTCACCTTGGGGGATTGGCACTCCTTTTGAAGCGAGCGCCTCCTTTGACTCGTACTCGAGCAACCTCATAGGGCAATCCTTCCATCGATAATTTTAATCATTACACCGCCGATTGGACCCGGTGATCGGATGGCGATACTGGTACGCGAGGGCATGAAGGTGCTAGTTCAG
Source organism: Thermoproteota archaeon (assembly GCA_030130125.1). Taxonomy (NCBI): domain Archaea; kingdom Thermoproteati; phylum Thermoproteota; species Thermoproteota archaeon. Next base: position 23,873 of record JARZZM010000003.1, on the reverse strand, counting down.
GGCATTACTGGAAGGCAGGGAACCATCCACACGAAGCTCATGCTTGATTATGGAACGAACGTGGTCGCTGGGGTTACTCCAGGAAAGGCGGGAACGGAGGTCCACGGTGTTCCGGTCTTCGACACGGTGGAGGAAGCGATTAAGGAGGCTGGACCTATAGACGCCTCCATAATATTCGTGCCAGCCCCCTTCGCCTTGGATGCTGTTATCGAGGCTGTCGATAACGGAATACCCTTAGTGGTGGTGATAACGGAGGGCATACCCGTTCACGACACGGCCAAGTTCGTGAGTTACGCGAAGAGCAAGGGAACCACAATAATAGGGCCCAACTGTCCCGGTATAATCGCGCCTGGCAGGGTGAAGATAGGGATAATGCCCGCCGATGCCTTTGCTCCTGGACCGGTCGGGATAGTCTCGAGGAGCGGGACCCTAACCTATGAGATCTCCATCTCACTCAAGGAGGACGGCTACGGATCAAGCACTACCATAGGCATAGGTGGAGATCCGATAACTGGACTTAACTTCATAGAGGTGCTGGAGATATTCAAGGAGGATCCAGAAACGAAGGCAGTTGTCTTGGTAGGGGAGATCGGGGGAGATGCTGAGGAGAGGGCCGCTCGTTACATAAAAGAGACGAACTATCCCAAGCCGGTGGTAGCGTACGTGGCTGGAAGGACCGCTCCTCCCGGCAAGAGGATGGGACACGCGGGAGCCATAATAACCGGAGGGCAGGGTACCGTTGAGAGCAAGGAGGCGGCATTCAGGGAAGCCGGGGTGCCGGTGGCCAAGACTCCATTCGAAATAGCTCCCCTACTGGAGAAGGTGATGAAGGAAAGGGGGTTGGCCTAAGTCCCCGAATCGTCCACCTGACCTCCACCCTCTGTATCCTCACTCTCACCTTCTTCGATCCTTATTTCTGAACCCTCATTCACTTCCGCCCCTATCCCCACCCCCTCACTTGGGAGTTGGGACTCGGCCTCCATCTGAAGCAGGAACCCCTTACCCTCACTGGTTATCCTGTAGAATGTGTATCCTCCATGAGAGAACTTCTCGACCAGCCCTTCTCTCACCATCTCCTCCAGTACAGGCTTAAGTTCGGAGATGGAGACATCCAGCCTCCTCAAGAGCTCCCTGAGATGGAGCACCTCCGGCCCACTAAGCTCCCTGAGCACCCTCTCCCTCAATCCCGAGCCCATGATCTATCCCATGATCTACAGGCATAAAGTTTTATCAAGCCGTGCGATGCCCCTAGCTGGGAGATCGAAATGCCGATAGAAGACCCATTCAAAAGGAGTGTGGCTATGAAAGCCTTGCTAGGATACAAGATATGCAGGAAATGCGGCGCTAGAAATCCCCTAAGCGCTACTAGATGCAGGAGGTGCAGGAGCAAGAACCTCCGGCTGAAGAAGACCAAGCTCGTGAGGAAGTGATCCACTAACCTTTTTCAATCCACAAGCTCCTCTCACTCGGAGGGTTTCAAATGAGCGGGCCCGTAGCTCAGCAAGGATTAGAGCGCCGGCCTGCGGAGCCGGAGGTCCCGGGTTCGAGTCCCGGCGGGCCCGCCATACTCCTGCTGATCATCCTGATCATACCTCTGCTACCCATCTCGGGGCAACCAATCCGCTTCGATGCAGTGATCGTTAGGGGGGACATATACACCGATTGGGCGGTGGCCATGGCCTATGGCATAACCCACGGATCTTGGGTCATGCATCTAACGGCGGACAACGAGGGAGAGGTGCTCAAACTCCTCTCCGGGTTCATGAGGTTCCGTAAGGGAATGAGCATCCTCATAATAGGTGCCCCTAACGCCGTCCCCATTGAGTTCGAGGAGAAGCTACGAGGGATGGGGGCGACCGTCAGCAGGATAGGAGGGGCAACTAGGCTCGACACATCCCTCCTCCTAGCTATGTACTACTGGAACGACTGCGATTCGGTGGTGCTGGCTGACGGGCTCAATTCCTCCTACTACATGGTAGCGCTCTCCGTTGCCGTGGAGAGGAACGCCCCGATAATCTACACGATGGACGGCAGGCCTCCCGAGGGATTTGAAGCGGCCCTGAGGGAGCACCTCAAGGATGTGAGGAGCTTGGTGGTGATAGGCAATAGCCTGGATAGGGAGGAGGCAGCTAAGTTCACATCTCAAGGGTACAAGGTGGAGGTCATTGGGGAGATAGGAGGTACCAAGCCCTTCTCAGGCGGATGGTCACCCTCGTTCATAATGAGGGAGATACTCAGCCCCCTCCCCCTCCTCACCGGTCTGCTTGCCGGTCTGGCAGTGGCGGTCCTGATCTACAGGCTGAGGCCCAAGCCGGGTCCCTCCGACATAATGGACTTTTTCACCGTGGATGAGAGGAAGCTCATAGAGGTCGTCATGGAGAGGGGCGAGGTGTCGCAGGAGGAGCTCCCCGAGCTGACCGGGTTCTCTAAACCAAAGATAAGCAGACTGCTGAAGGATCTGGTCGATAGGAAGGTCGTGGAGAGGAAGAAGTACGGCAAGACCTACTTGGTGACCCTCACTGAGAGGTTCCGGTCGCAGGCCAGTTAGGGACATCTTTAAATTACCGTGGAGCGTGGCCCTTACCGGTGTGATGAAGTGTCCAGCGAGAGCCTAGTCTTCACCCTAGTACCTCCCGACGAGGATGTTTACTGCACCTCGTGCGGTAAGAAGGTCACTTACGAGCAGGGATTCGTGGCCTTCCGCTGCCCTAACTGCGGAGAGGCTGTCATAGTGAGGTGCAAGGTCTGCAGGAAGCAGGCCAACGAGTATGTCTGCCCTAACTGCGGGTTCGTTGGTCCGTGAGGTGGTCTGGATGGCCAGGATAATTGCTCTAGTGAGAGTACTCCTCGATGGGAGCGTGGAACAGGCCAAGGTCGTTGAGGACCTCAAGAGGGCCCTCTCCTCAATCGGGGGTAATCTAGAGAGCTACGAGGAGAAACCCATTGGCTTCGGGATAACGGCCCTCAACGTGGTGCTCACCGCCCCGGAGGAGGACGGAATAACCGACAAGATAATGGAGGCCATACAGGGCATTGAAGGAGTGAGCAGTGCCGAACTTGAGAGGGTGAGTAGGGCGGGCTGAATGTCCCGGAACCTGCCCCTCCTCACAGTAGTCTACGATGTGGTCAGGAGCAAGAAGGTCATAAACGACAGGGATCTGTACGAGCTGGTCTCCTCTAAAATACCGGGGATATCTCTCTCACAGATAGAGGAAGCCCTGCTGAAGCTGGAGGTAATGGGAAAAGTCGTCACATCAGCAAGCGGTAAGAAGGGAGAGCTGCTCATCGAAATAGCCGGTGAGAGAAGATATCTGACACCAGACGAGGAGTGAGCGGCTCAGAACCAGGCCTCCAGCCCTCCCCCGGCCAACATCTTGTACGCCTCCTCGATCTCATCTATCACCTTTCTCACCCTGTCCTCCGAGAATTCGTGCTCCTCAACCATGAACTTGAGCAATCCCTCCCTATCGGGCCTCTTCAGGTTGGTGTCATAATTATCGGTGGTGGGTGGATTCAGGAAGAACTCGAATATGCTTCGGGCATCCACATCGAACTCCCAATTCACCTTAGAGAAGAGGATCTCGGGCTTCGGGAATCTCTTCACGAGCTCCAATGCCCTCTTTACTCCTATTCCCCTGACACCCCCGGGGTTGTAGTCGGTCCCCACTAGGATGCCTATGAGTATCAGCTGCTCCCTAGTGATCCCGTGGGCTTCTAGAACCCCTTTCAACTCTATTAACTCGGGATGCACATCAACGTAGATATTCTTCCCTGGAAGCTTCCTCTTACCTGTGATCGTAACATTTCTAACGAGCTTTGGCGCGCCGAACAGGAGGGAATCGTAATCTTGGGAGGCGGCGGCCCAGACATCCCCCTTGGCGGCCATGTAGGCGGCTTGGGCTTCACCCTCGCTTGGCGCCTGCACGACTGGAACGCCCATCAGTCGGAGTATCTGCTTAGCGTCCTCCACCATCTCATCCGTGACCATCAACGCTGCTTGGGCGTACTTCCTGGCCTCCTCCAGATCTCCCTTCTGGAGTGCTTCCTTCCACCTCTCCTCAGCTTCCTCCCTCATCTTTATGCGCTCCTCAACGGTCTCGGCCTTAAACTCCGGTGGCTCTCCATCGAAAACGTAGACGGGAATTATCCCCTCCTTCAGCAGGTTCGCGGTCCTGTAGAAGACCCCAGAGTGGACGCTGGTTATCTCCCCCTTGCTGGTCATTAAAGGCGTGCCATCTGGCTGCCTTATCTTGGCGAGGAACTGGTACATCGCGTTGAACGCATCGAGGGCCAACCTCTTTCCAGACAGGTCCTTCAGCCTGAGCTCCACCTTCTTGGCTATGAGGTCACCTATCTTGACCCCCATGGGAGGTCACAGTTATTCCGCCGCTCCCTCGAATTAAACCTTGGTCTTTATCAAGTTGGACCGTCAACTCCCCCAGATGAGGATAGCGCTCGTGGGGCCTTACCATCCAGACATTGGCGGCGTGCAGATATACACCATGCACCTAGCTGGAGAGCTCATGTCCCTAGGGCACGATGTGGTCGTCGTCTCCTACCACTACGCCAGCTCTAGGTGGGGAGAGCAGGTGAGGAGGTCCCCTAACGTGGGGATTCGGGGTCTCAGGGGGCTCGCGTTCATGACCCATTCGGCATTCTCGCTAGTCAGGGAGGGACCGGATGTGGCCCTAGCCCAGTACGCCATAACTTCCGGCGTCGCCGCCTGGCTTGCAAGCTTCCTCGGAGTGCCCTACACCGTCACATTTCACGGCAGTGATCTCAGGATCTCGCCCCGCCTCTCCAGAATTGCATCCTCTAGGGCTGAAGCGGTGATCTCCGTGAGTAGTTGGTTGGCCGAGCGCCTCGAGGATTCGGGCATAGAGGTAAGCGAGATCATACCTGGAGGTATCAATCCAGAGCCCTTTCTAGCCCTCCCTCCCAAGGAGGAGGTGAGAGAGGGGCTGGGCTTGGATCCCAGAGATAAGCTAGTCTTATCGGTCGGGGCCCTGATCGAGGCCAAGGGGTTCGACATGGTCCCGGAGGTGGCGGCCCTCCTGTCGAGGAGGGGGATAGACGCGAAGTTCCTCCTGATCGGGGAGGGTCCCCTCAGAAGGATCATAGAGGGGAACGCCGACCGCCTGAGTGTGAGGAACCGCATCATCCTTCTAGGTCGTAAGAAGTTCGAGGAGACGGTCAAATACTATAAAGCGGCCGATCTCCTCCTCCATCCAGCTAGGTATGAGGGCTACGGATTGGTGATAAGGGAGGCGATGGCTGCTGGCACTCCCGTGATCACCACTGACGTGGGTGGGGCTAGGGACCTAGTGGAGGATGGGGTGAATGGTTACATCGAGGATAGGGATGCCGAGAAGATAGCAGATAGGGTGGCCTTCCTCCTACTGAACGACGATCTCAGGGAGGAGATGGGTGAGAGAGGTAGGGATAAGGCCCTATCTAGGACGTGGAGGCATGTTGCCCTAGATTACCTGAGATTGCTTGGGAAGGTGCTCTCATGAGGTACAAGCAGGTCATAGTGGTGAGGAAGGATCTGGGAATGAGCTGCGGCAAACTTGCGGTTCAGGTAGCCCACGCATCACTCGAGGCAGCGGAAGTGGTGAGAAAGAGGATGCCGGATTTGTACAGAATGTGGAGAGAGGAGGGAGCCAAGAAGGTGGTCGTTCAGGTGGGGAGCGAGGACGAGCTCATGGATCTCTATCGGGAGGCTTTGGAGATGGACCTGCCTGCGGTCCTGATAAGGGATGCTGGCCTGACCGAGCTGGAACCCGGAACTCCCACGGCCGTTGGGATAGGGCCCCACGAGAGCGAGAGGATCGATAGGGTCACCGGGAGGCTGAGGCTGTACAGGTGAAGGTGCCCGAACTGGACGAGAGGCTGGGGATGCTAACTTACCTCACTGAAGGTGGTGGAATCGGCGGGAGAATAAAGGAGAGGCTCATCGATTTCATAGTGGACGAGGTCCTCATGGGAAAGAGGGCATCCCGGGTCCTCCTAGGGCTGGAGGACTTCCCGTCAGAGGGACCCTATCACTACTTGGTAGCCGCCAAATTCACCAAGATGGGGACCAGGGAGCTCGCCTCCCTCATCAGCAGGGAGCTGGGTGGTCGGGTCAGGTATGCAGGCCTGAAGGACGCTAGGGCCGTGACCTTCCAGTTCTTCTCTATTGAGGGGAGATTCAGGCTCAGGGAGGTCAAAAACGGCGTGTGGATCAGGCCAGCGGGACGGCTCCGCGAACCCCTGTCCAAGGGGAGGAACGACGGCAACCACTTCACCACAGTTGTCCGGGGGGCTGATTTAACCTCCTCCATACCCAATAGGTTCCCCAACTTCTTCTCCTACCAGAGGTTTGGGGTGAGGCCCCCCTTCAACCACGAAATAGGTAAAGCCCTCCTCCTCAGAGATCTCAGGTCAGTCACATCTATGATGGCGGATCAGGGGTACGAGACCCAAAGTAGGAGCCTAAGGCAGCTGGCCAGTGATGTGGGGGTGGAACTGCTCAAGTTCTACGTCCACTCCTATCAATCCTACCTCTTCAACCTGCTCCTGTCAAAGAGGCTGTTTGAGGGCCTCGACCCGAGAAGGGGGGATCTCGTCGTCAAGGAGAACGGTGAGGTGGCCCTCTACCCCGAAGATGGTGAGTTGGTGCTACCCATTCCCGGGGCCTACACTAGGGTGAGGGGATGGGCCTCGGAGGCACTGAGGGACTTGCTGAGGGAGGAGGGTGTATCCTTGGACCTGTTCCTGTTCAGGGAACTTCCGGAGATAAGCGCCTTGGGGGGCCTCAGAGCGGCGCTGGCGAGGGCCAAGTCCCTGACGTCACTTTGGGGAGGGAATAATCTGGTTCTATCCTTCTTCCTCGATAGAGGGACTTACGCCACTTCCTTTCTGAGGGAGATCATCAAACCCAAGGATCCGGTGGCTCAGGGGTTTCACTGACCGTCAGAAGATTATCTCCATGACCACCACCTCATCAGCCCTCCTCATGACCCTCACCATCTCCCTAGGCAGATCCTTGGCCGCGGCGCTGGACCTTATGGCCAAGGTCCTATCATCGATAAAGTCGGATCTCCTCACGACCACATCCCTAGCGTGAGTGAGCCTGAGCCTCGGATCTCCCACCGCCTCTAGGCGGAACTCCATTCCCCCCACTGAAATGGTGATACTCACGGACCCTCCCCCGATCAGGTGGGACTTGAGCTCCTGCGAGAGGTCCATCACCGCCTTATCGGCCCTGACCCCTATGACGCAGTCCGCCCTCAGGGTTATCTCCTCGTCCTTAGTCACTTGAAGCGTGGTCCTGTGCCTGGCAGTTATGTTGGGGTGCCCGTAAGCTATTATTTCCTCCAGCATAAGTTTCCCCGGATGGACGCCCATAAATCGTTAGTGGATAGGCTGGTGAGGCTCGGAATAATAAGGAGCGAGAAGGTCAGGAGGGCCGCTGAAAGGGTCAGGAGGGAGTTGTTCGTCCCTGAAAGTTATAAGGACATGGCCTACGCTGACACACCTCTCCCCATAGGGGAGGGGCAGACCATAAGCGCCCCCCACATGGTATTCATGATGAACGAGCTCTTGGACTTGGATGTGGGTCACATGGTGCTGGAGGTGGGGGCGGGCAGCGGATATCACGCTGCTACGGTGGCCGAGATAGTGGCTCCATCGGAAAAACCGCCCCACACTTGGGGAGTCGTAGTGAGCGTCGAGATAGACCCCCATCTCGCTACACTCGCGCGTTACAATCTGATGGCCGCGGGGTACTCCTGCAGGGCCCACGTGCTCAACATGGACGGCAGCGCCGGGGTTCCCATGAGGGTGAAGGTGGACAGGATACTAGTGACCGCCGCTGCGCCCGACATTCCAAAGCCCCTCTTCGAGATGCTCAAGGAGGGGGGCAAGATGGTCATCCCCGTCGGGACCCCGGGGCTCTGGGGCCAGGAGCTCCTTCTAGTAGAGAAAGTCGGGGGGAAGATGGTCACCAAGAGGGTCACGGATGTGGCCTTCGTCCCCTTGAGGGGCAAGTTCGGTTGGAGGTGAGCTAATGGGATGGAGCTGATATACAGAGGAGCTGAGGCGGAACTCTACAGGACCGAGTTCATGGGTCTCCCCGTGGTGGTGAAGAGGAGGATCAAGAAAGGGTACAGGCACCCCGACTTGGACATCCACCTGAGGAGGGGGAGGACTAGGAAGGAGGCTAGGTTGATGAGGAAGGCTAGACTGGGAGGAGTGAGCGTTCCGGCCGTGCTGGATGTGTGGGAGGACTCACTGATGATGGAGTTCATAGAGGGTGCGAGGCTTGCAGAGGAGCTCACTCCCGAGAGGATGGAGATCTTCGGGGACATGGCCTGCAGGCTCCACTCGTCCCACATAGCCCACAACGACCTTACCCCCTATAACGCGCTGGTGACTCCCTCTGGAATATGCCTCATAGACTTCGGCCTCGCTGAGTACACCCACGACGTTGAGGACTATGCCGTCGACCTTTACGTGCTCAAGAGGTCACTCAAGTCCCTCAGAGACGACTGGGAGCCGCTTTGGCGATCATTCCTCCGCGGATATCGGAGGTGCGGTGAACTCGCTGACAGGGTGCTGGCTAGGCTGGTCAAGGTGGAGGCTAGGGGGAGATACAAATGATCTATCTGGCGTCCTCTAACAGGCACAAGTACGAGGAGTTCAGGAGGATGCTCTCCGACATAGTAGAGGTCCGATGGATCCAAGTGGACTATCTCGAACCGCAGAGCGACGACCTCGAGGAAGTAGCGCTCACTTCGGCCTTGTGGCTGGCAGACTACCTACCTAAGCCCTTCTTCTTGGAGGACGCCGGTCTGTTCATACGCGCGCTGGGGGGCTTCCCGGGACCGTTCTCCTCCTACGTGTTCTCGAAGCTGGGAAACGAGGGCGTGCTAAAACTGATGTCCGATGTTAAGGATAGGGAAGCGGAGTTCATCTCAGTCATAGTGCTGCACACGGGGAGGGAGCTATCGACCTTTATGGGCAGATCGAGGGGCCAGATATCCACCGAACCTAGGGGAGGGGGCTGGGGTTTTGATCCCATTTTCATTCCCGAGGGGTCGGGAGGCAGGACCTTCGGTGAACTGGGTGAAGAGAAGGACGCATTCTCCCATAGAGGAGCAGCGGTGAGGGAGCTCCGGCGTTTCATTCAGGCGAGGGGGGCGCAATTGTTTAAAAACGAGCTTGGGTCATGGGGAGCTGAAGGGTGAACAAATGGCTAGGATGCACAGCAGGAAGAAGGGCAAGTCCGAGTCGACTAGGCCCCCTAGGGAGACTCCCTTGGACTGGGTCCCCCTATCCAAGGAAGAGATAGAGGAGCTGGTCGTGAAGCTCGGCAAGAGGGGGGTGCCTCCCAGCCAGATAGGCATGATACTCAGGGATGAGTACGGAGTACCCCTAGTGAAGAGGGTCATCGGTAAGAAGATAACTCAGATACTTGAGGAGCACGATGCGGCCCCGCCCATACCTGAGGACCTCCTAGCCCTGATAAGCAAGGCATACAAGATCAGGAAGCATCTGGAGGAGCACAGGAAGGACTTCCACGCCAAGAGGGGCCTCATACTCACGGAGTCCAAGATAAGCAGGCTGGTCAAGTACTACAAGAGGGTAGGCAAGCTCCCACCGGACTGGCGCTACAGCCCCGAGCTGGCTGAACTCTACGCATCTTAGAAGGGGTTCCCTTGGAAATAGGCCGGTTCCGGGATCACGTCAAGTCCTTCGCCCAGGACTTGTACAACTCTTTTGAGGGCACGGTAAGGTTGGTAAGCCACTTGGATGCGGACGGCCTGAGCTCAGCCGGTATATTGATCTCGCTCCTCAGGAGGCTTAACGTCCCCTTTCACCTCACTATTGTCAAATACGTCAGCGAGCCCCTAATAGGGGAATTGAGGAAGGAGCCCTACGAGATATATCTCTTCTCAGACTTGGGATCCGGTGATCTCGAGGTAATATCCTACCTAGGGAAGAAGGTCTTCATAGTGGATCACCACCGTCCCGAGGGAGATATAGGAGGCATAAGGATCCTCAACCCGTTCTTAGCCGGACTTGACGGTGATAGGGAGATCAGCGGTGCAGGAGTGGCCTTCCTACTGTATTACGAGATGCTGGACGATCCGGGCATGGCTCCGATGGCCATAACCGGAGCTCTGGGCGATGTCCAGGAGGACGATGGTTTCCGGGGTCTCAACGCTGAGATATTGAAGCTGGCCGTCGAATCTGGATTGGTAGAGGTGAGACCGGATCTCAGGCTCTTCGGAGGCCCGGACTACCCATTGGTCGCGTCGCTGGAGAGGACGGTGGATCCCTTCATAGAAGGGGTATCCAACAACTCGGCCGGGGCGCTGGCACTAGTCGAGTCCCTAGGAATACCCATAAAGGTGGGAGAGAGGTGGACCACCCTCTCCGACCTGACGGAGGAGCAGAAGAGGGACCTGACGAACGAGCTGGTCAAGAGGATGGAAAGCTTGGAGAAGGCCAAAACCCTGGTGGGTAACGTATACATATACCTCAAGGAACCAAAGGGCTCACCTCTCAGGGACCTGAGCAGCTTTGCCACCGTACTCAACGCCTGCGGACGCATGGGTGGCGGCCACGTAGGGGCCCTGCTAGCCTCTGGCCTCAGGGGGGAGATCCTGAACAAGGCGCTCGAGCTGCAACAGTCGTACAGGAGGGTCCTATCCCAGGTACTGAGAAGCGCCAGGCCGAGAATAGTCGGCAGAATAGCTTTCATAGATGAGGGCCTGGCCGAGGACACCATGATCGGCACGGTCACATCGATACTCAGCAAATCCCTTAGGGATGCCGACGTCGTGGTGGGATACGCGCACACCGATGAGGGCATGATAAAGGTGTCAGCCAGGCTGACGGGAAGGGGAAGCTCTAAACAGATAGACCTCGACGAACTCCTCAGGACGGCATCTAAAGAGGCCGGTGGCACGGGTGGGGGGCATCAGATGGCTGCCGGAGCTCAGATACCCAAGGAAGGGAAGAAGGCCTTCGAATCCACACTTCTCAATTACCTCGAGTGAATCGAATCCATCCCTGAGAGGGCACACAATACCGCGGTACTTAGATAGGCGAGGATCCGAGGTTGAGGAAATCGATAAATTAATGAAATGGAAACTGGGACGCAGACACCCCCAGATCAGATCGGAACTCTAGGCTAACCGCCCTGAGAGGGTTGCAGCATCCTGTTCAAGGTCTCCCTGAGGTCCCTCTCCCTCTTCTCCAGCGACCCTATGGTGGACTCGAGCGCCTCTTTGGTGGCCTTCAACTCGACTATCACGGACTCCCTGTCCCTCTTGACATAGACCACCCCAACCCTCTCGAAGACCTCTTCCACATCGCTCAGCTTCTCCAGCCTCTTGAGCGCCTCGTCCACCGAGGCGAGCTCGGCCTTCAGGGTCGATATCTGAGTGACCACTTGATTCAACTCGTTGAGTAGCTCCTCCGCCTTAGCCTGCAGGAAATCCTCGGAAGACATCTCCATCTCCTCCGCTTCTAACTACTACTCTTTAAAAGGTATCCCATTCTCCCCTCTCCCTTCCCTCGCCTCACCGATCCAGCTCCAGCATGGCGCCCTCCTCCATCGCTAGGGCCTCAACATTGCCGGAACAGGAGGGCAGGTCGTCTGGCCTATATCTGGGATCGACATCGGTGAGGCGAGAACCCCACGCTAACATGGTCATCAACGGCCTCAGACAGTCACCCACATCCTTGCAGATGGAGACGAACACCTTGGGGCCCGAAGATGAGAGAGCCTGTCTTATCCTAGATACCTCCCTCACACCCATGAGACACGCTCCCAGCTCGTAGGCGAATGCTTCAGCTACATTCTTCCCCGTGTTAAGGGCCCTGCAAGCTCTGAACGCTGCCATGACGATATGCCTCAGGGAAGCCACTAACTCGACGGGAACTAAGGCTATTCTACTGGGTAAGGCTGATAGAGGCAACTTATCACTGGGAAGCAGCCCGGCCACCAATAAGAAGCCACACTCAGTTCTGAAGAGGGATGGTTCACTTGGGATCTCGGCCATCGGTAGGTGCCCACCCCATAGGGCTAAAAAGTTGAACAGCCCCTCACGATATCCAAGATTCGTTTAGCTCAAGAAATTTAATTTGCAGGGAGAGTTAAATAGAAGATATGTAGAAATAATTTAATAAATATTCATACTTTTTAAGTTTATGTGGAATCACAGAGCGAGGTTTGACTCACTAGAAGGTGATGGATATCCCGAAGTTCTTGCTGTACACGATCGCGCGGCCAGCCTAAGTCGCGCTGGAGTACGCTGAGATAGTAAAAACCTAGAGCTGCACCACGGCAAGGCAGGGTGGGAATATGAGGGTCATCGAATATGGGATGGTTCTTAGGCAGGAAGATCATATCATCGCCCTTGGGTGCTGAGGTAGTAGCTACAATTGGAGTTAAGGCGGAAGGGATGCCGAGGGTATCATCACCGTAGATATAGGGGGGAGATATCCCGTTAGCACTGTACGAGGACAGTAGCCAAGGAGGATCTGCTGGATTGTTTCTGATTCGCAGGCTTCGATACCACGTCCGTTGTAGTGAAGCATCCAGATGAAGGTGGATACAGTGAGGATGATAGGGCAACCACTGATGGACACCGAGGGAATTGAGAGCTTGGAACCGATCTTCTCTGCGGAGACCACCACGGCAGCAGTTAGAGATGAGTATGGGAGGAATTTGTGGAAGAGGGACTCGTTGGAACCGCTACAACGAAATTTCTCAGGCATACATCCAGCTATAAGGTCCTACCCCAAACTCGCGCCAAAGGTGAGGGATCCCGTCAGGGTTTGGAGGCCAGTGAAGTTATATCCGTAATCGCGAGTGGTTAATTGAGCGTGAAAAATAGGGGACTCACTTCCTCCAGATGGCCTCCACAGCGCGCGAGTCATAGCCGCAAACCGTAGATGGGAACTAGTCGTGTGAGGCATGAAATGATCGCTTCAGAGCCACGCGCGAGGTATCAGAATATGATTAATCCTTAGAGAGCTGTATCATGGCTAGCCAATGGGATAAAGCTGTTGAAGGATTTAAGAGCGGGAACGAGGGGTGACCCCCGACGCGCGACCTACCGAGAGGCGGTGGTCATCCTTTATATAGCACTAACTATATCGATAATATGGAAAGCATGATTAGTCGATACAGGTTTCTCCTGCTGGAACAAGCTAGGTCCCCGCTGATAGCCCCGGCGCTCATGGCGAGGATAGAGGAGGGATTCAAGAGGATCAGCTCCGAGCGCCCGCTCAGCAGAGAGGCCCTAGCTAGGCTGAGGAACCTCCTGACGATAGAGTACGTCTACAACACTAACGCCATAGAGGGGAACACCCTCACCCTCAGGGAGACGAGGCTCGTGCTAGAGGAGGGTATAACTGTAGCAGGAAAGCCCCTGAGAGATCATTTGGAGGCCAGGAACCACCTTCAAGCTCTGAGGTACGTGGAGGATCTCTCTCGCGCTGAGAGGGTGGAGGAGTTCGACCTACTCAAGCTGCACCACCTCGTGATGATGGGAATATGGGAAGCGAGACCGGGCGAGTACAGGAGGGAACAGGTCTTCATCGGTGGATCGGGTCACGTACCTCCCCCTCCCTCGGAAGTACCGGGATTGATGATGAGGTTCGTTGACTGGTTGAACGGCGCCGTGAATTCCGATGAACTCCACCCGATCGAGCTGGCTGCCGTGGCCCACGCCTACCTCACGGCCATACACCCCTTCACCGACGGGAACGGGAGGGTGGCTAGGCTCCTGATGAACCTCCTCCTGCTGAGACGGGGCTACCCACTGGCCATCATAAGGAAGGAGAGGCGGAGGGCCTACTACATGGCTTTGGAGGAGGCCGACAGGGGAAGGGCCAGACCCATAACTAACCTCGTGGCGAGGGCGGTGGACGAGAGCCTGACCCTCTACCTGGGATCGCTGGAGGGCATGGTTCCCCTATCGACGGCGGCCAAGGAGCTTGGGATGAGCGTCGACTACCTGGGGCAGCTTGCCAGGAAGGGGTACTTGAAGGCGGTCAAGCTGGCTGGCAGGTGGTACATTCCGGAGGATGAGGTGGGAAGGCTTAGGAGTAGAGCAGTTAGGAGGTCAAGGGAAAGGTGATGCTAAAACTGGAAGCAGGGACGTCCCTAGTTAGGGGATTCGCGCGCCTGCTCTACGGTGGGGGCTTCCCTGGCCTCCGCTCAGGACTTCGTTACGTGAAGAGGCTGAGCGAGGTAGTTGAGACACCCATAGGAGATGCGATCAGGGTATTTTCGGCAGAAATTCCTAGAAGATCCTGTCGAGGATATAGGGAGTCCACAGACGCGGAATCCATAAGGAGGATATTGAGCGAGGTCCAGTTCCCCTTGAGAGGGGTATATCCAATGACAGAGGTTAACCCTCAATCCTCTAATCTTTTGAGACAAGGGAAAAGTGTGGAACTCCGGGACCGGAAAGGGAGCAGTATCATGCAGTGGCTTAACTTTCTCTTAATCAAGGGCCTCACATGTTGTTTCTATCTACCAGTTCGCTAATCACATGCAAGCATACTAGATCTAACCCATCTATTCATTAAAGACGTTAATATCCATTGGAGATCACCTCTATTCTCTCAAAATATTTTATTAATATCGCTAAATTTCTAGACTAATATCCTATACACTGGATAATAGGTATAAAACTGTACATATCTGCCCACTTACTGTCAATTAGTTAGGGGGTATTTAAGCGCTGGCCTCCGGAGCCGCGGAGTCTTGAGTTCAAATCCCGGCGGCCGCCACAGATTAAAACCTCTCCGAGCTACCTGCTGTAGATTGTCGAACAAGATTATAGATTCTTTAGGCCTCATATAGTCTTGGGGATGTGTAGGTGTCTAAGAGTGTGGTAGTGAGGATTCCTCCTTGGCTCTCTGAGGAGGTGAAGGAAATCATAAAGGCCGTTTTAGCGAGGCTTGGTGGCCGTGTTGATGTAGCTGATGTTAGGGAGATGCTTGGTATTAGATCAGAGGAGCTGACTGAGGATATAGAGATCTATGACGTAGGAGAGCTGATGCGTAGGGAGAAGGGGAGGATGTCTTGACCATACTAGATACAGGTATCGTTATCGATAGGGTTAGAGAGAAGAAGCCCATCCAAGAGGATATAACGGCTGTAACCCTCGTGGAGTATCCAAGATCATTTTCTATAAGCACTTTAATGGCGGAGTGATATTTCCTATCAGAGATGACTTCATTCTAGCTCATAGAATACAACTTGAGCTACTGAGGATGGGGGAAGCCCCAAGCATTTGCAGACCTACTGGCCGCCGCTATAGCCGTTAACCGTGATGAAGAACTAGTCACCCGTGTGACACAGATTTGGCACATATTCTTCAAACAGTGGAAAAACTAGGCTACCATATGAAGTTGAAACTAGTATAATGCGATTTCTCACTACACATAAAATATGTTTTTCTTGCTCACCCGTTCGCCAGAGGATAGCGGGGAGATCGGCTTATGATGCGGGAGAGTTCGCATCTCGCCTCATATTATCGCTTGAGATCTGTGGTGTCAACGCTTTGATCTCCCTTGGGGTACCGTGCGAGTATTTCTGAGGTAGTTCAGGCTTGAGACCACTGCGCAGGAATACAGCACTCTATAAGAGAGAACTGAGGTGAGTGGAGGGACCGCACCGGCAGGGATTAGCTTATGAAACTTGTATGGATAAGTGAGGCCCAGAGTAGGAAAACCGTCATCGGGATATAGTTTATTAGAAGTTAAGAAGCTAGTTCCTTGGAGGCTGCCTTGGAGAACCAACTTCATTTATTTGAGGGGGATTAGTCCATGGACAGGAGGATTCGCGAGTTTAGTGTTATTATATTGGAGGATGAGGGCGGAGGATACGTCGCGATCGTCCCGGAACTCCCTGGATGCCATACCCAAGGCGATAGTCTAGATGAGGTGATCAGTAATGTTAGGGAAGCAATTAAGCTATACCTCGAAACACTCTCTGAGGAGGAAAAGAAGGAACTGTTAAGCCGTAGGGTGGTAGGTCTTCAGAGAGTGAAAGCCGTTGCCTAAAATAACACCCATAGATCCCTATAAGCTCATTAAGATACTTAGTAAGCTTGGATTCAAGCCTATACGGCAAAGAGGCTCCCACGTGATACTAGTGAATGAGCAACACGTCAGGATAGTAGTACCCGTACACCCTGGAAAGAAGCTTAAGCCCGGACTTATAAGGGTTATAATGGCCGAGGCGGGGCTTACCAGAGAAAAGTACTTCGAACTATTGGAGAGGGACTGCTAACAATCCTTAACTAAACCCAGACTCCGCGCATCACCTATGCGGCCGATTCGTTCATTCGAGAGCTCTAGCGATCTGGGGGGCTGGAAGCACCTCCCCTGAAAGTTTTCATGAAATGTCTAGATAACCCCCTTTTATCACGAAAGCTCATCTTTACCGTAGTCTATGATCCCCCTGATACTCGGGAAGATGCTGAGGGCAATACCCATCCCCCTAATCCTCCTACTACTTCAACTCCTCGATAGCTATGGCTATCGCTGAAAAGTATGGGACCGACGTAAGCAGGACGAAGTTTACCGTTCTTACATACCTGAGGAGGCTCCTTAATAGGGGTCAGGTGGTGAAAACTGAGCTTATTGATGCTCATGGGAGGAAAGTAGTGTATTACGAGCTTCCTTCCGATTCGGAGAATCACCTTCACAAGCTGATGACCGAGGAGATAGTCCTCTTAGCCCGGAAGCTTGGATTGAGGGTGGAGAGAAGGGCAGATGTCGATCTGATGATTGAAGGAATAGGGATAGAGGTAGAGACAGGGAAGAAGAGCAGGAAACCGGTACAGAGAGAGGGGTTCAAGGACATGTGGGTGGTGGTACCCAATGAGGAGGTGGGCAAGAGGTACGAGGAGTCCATGACCCTCAGGGACCTCTACTTGAAGATGAAGGAGATGGGGGAAGGAAAGCCACTGGAGAGGGAAAAGAAGGTAAAAGCACAGGCGACTAGATCGGAGGGTAAGGAGTACTCAGGAGAGCTGGCCAAGGCCTCCATAAATTACGTTAAGAGGTCCATGATCGCCTATTTGGATGGTAAGAAGAACCTAAACTGGATTTTAGGTGTGATAAGGAGCTCCGGACTTAGGGGAGAGCTACTAATGAGGGTATTCGAAGAACTCGAGAGTTACGGGAGGAAGGACAGGTGGGAAAGAGCACTGGAGGCGTGTAGAAAGAAGAAAATGCTGTGACCCGTAATAACGATTAATCGCCTGATCTCCTAGCCAGGAATTTCTCGTACTCCTTAACTGCATCTTTCCATCCAAGGAACCTCTTCCTCCTGAACCACCTCTGGCGGCCCATCCCTTCTCTATACTCATATCTCCTGATCCACTCCACGGCAGCCTCCCGTCCAGATCCGAACTCAGAGAGGATGTCAGCTATGTCCTCCAGCTTCTCCTGCTTCCTTGGAGTGACGAACCCAATTTCCTCCCGGTACTTCATGATGCTCTCCTGCTGGTATATCCTCAAGAAGTAACAGTCTCTTCTAGCCACAGACCTCCCCTTCCTAGTTACGAAAACCTTTCCCCGGGGATAATGCATTGAAACGGTTGATGAAATTCCCATGTCAGAGAGCTTCGAGGACACGGCCTCGAGCAACTCTTTGTTGGTATTACCTACGTCTATTCCAGCGAAGAACCTGCCAGATGCACCAACATATCCCACAGCTACGCCCTCACAATCGAAGAATGCCTGAATAAACTCCTTAGGGCTTCTCTCTAGATGCGAGAGAATGTTATCCCACCTTACCAGATGACCGACTAGTTCCCTCGACTGGACCTGCACGTAATATCTACCATCCCCCATCCTGTTTACCGCGTACTGTTTTTCCCTCTCCAGAACAACTGCCAGTTTACTAGCGGCAGCTTCCGCTAGCTCTCTATCCTTGACCTTCAGCACCAGAAAATGGCCCTTCCTGTTGATCTTTATGGAACCGTCTCCTACGAACATCCCAGCTATCCACGCCAGTTCGCTCTCCTTGGAAGTATCGACATGATTGTAGGGCTCGTTTAACGGGGTATGAAGGCCACGAATCCAGTAGGATATGTGGGACTTGCTTATCTTGATACCGTGCTCCCTCTCCACAATTCTCTGAATCTCACGATAGCTCATCCCTCTATCACGAAGCTCTCTAACGAAATAGTAGAGCTCCACTCTGAAGTCATGAGGGATACGCCTCCCTCCAGGAGTAGCTTTCAGACCCCCTTGTTTTCCTGCTTACCATAAGCAATCCATAATTCTGCCTCCAGAATTATATAACTACTATGTGTAATTATATATAACACATAATTAAGTTTAATAGTGTATAGGTTATCCGTAACGACGATGCCCAGATCCAGAAGGGATCTAACAACCATCCAGATATCAAAAGAGACCAGGGAGATGCTCAAGAGTCTTGGGAGGAAGGGAGAAACCTACGATGAAATAATAAGAAGGTTAATAGAGCTAGCCAAGAGAGAGGGGAGATAATATTGAGATCCTGTATCGGCCGAAATGAAGGGAGACCCTTTATAGCGACTATCACAATGGTGTGTTGCAGCTTTAAAACCCCTTAATATAAATTATCTTGGTCTAAAGGCCCCAAATCAGATCAAAATTACGCTAACGAGAGTTGTGAGACAGAGGGCTGGTTTTTTGAAGGAGATATTGTAAATAATTTTAATGACATCTCGGTATGAATAGGAAATATATATCAAAAACGTGAGTGATGTTAAAAATTTTTAAGTAGCGGGGGGTGGATTTGAACCACCGACCTCCGGGTTATGAGCCCGGCGGGCTACCAGGCTGCCCCACCCCGCTGCCCTGCCCCGCTATCCTATACCCGAATTTCCCATATTTAAAGATTTCCCAAGTCGCAGAGGGCTATCCTTCCTCCTTTTCACTTGAGAGCACCTCTCCTCCATCATGAAACACTGATACTCCCTATAGAACTTCCATCTCATGGGGAGCGGACGGCCTCCGGAGGTGCTTGTATACCACGTCATGACCTCCGCCGTGATGAATCGTCCTTTGGACTTCCCCCTCTCACTTTCGTACCTTGAATCTCGAGTCGGATCCGGCAATTAGGAATAGCTAAATCGTAGCTGCGCGCGAGCTAGGTACGAAGGATCGGCGTTGGGTGAAGGACTGAGAGGAGGGGAGTGGAGGCCATAGTCCGCCTTCTGTACTGGGGGGATTCGGCTGAGCGCCTACCCCCCGCTCGCCCCAGCTGCTCATCGCGGGGACTGGCTTGCACACCGCCGGGGCCCCGTTTCACCGGTCCCCTCGGGGTCCTCTGCCTCGCCGGCATCATCGCCATGCCCCGAGGGACGTGTCGTTTCTGTGGGCCTTCCTGCCCCTCTCGGGGTATCCCCTTGCGGGGAGGCGGTGCTGGGGGCGTGGGCGGACCTTCCTCAGCCTTACGGCCGTAACCCCCGGCCTCCTCTCCCCCCTAATTCATCGCTCCCCCCGAAATTAAAAACTGACTCGAGGGCAGCGCATCAGATCTTATAACGTCGCACCCAATACGACCTAGGAAAGGACGCATGGATCCCACAATCGATAGGAGAGATCTTAATACTCTGTTCCTTCTCCTGCTCATCGGTGGACTGATCTTAAGCTTGGTCCCCAGGGGGAATCCTGTGAAGGAGATATTTCTCAAATCCCTCCCTAATGTTGAGTACTACGCTAAGGAGAAGGAGGTGTTCGAGAGATATGGGAGGAAGCTAGGTTCCCTCATACTCGTCGTCCCCCCACTCGAGTTCGACAGGTTAGAGGTAAGGAAGCTGCTCGATTACGCCGAGCGAATCAACAGGACCCTCCCATTCGTTATCATATGGTCCCTCAACGGGAGTCACGACATTCACTATATCGAGATGCTAGCGTCGGAGCTGGCCTCCCGCAGCGTGCCTTCCAGAGTCTTCGCCGACCTACCGTCGACCCTCTTGGATCCCCTGAGAGGTGTGGCTGATCTCTGGGTTAGGGAGGAGAGGGGGTGGAGGAGGATTACCGGACCGTCAGAGGGTTACGGAGATGGGATGTGGAGGTGCAACGAGATATATCATGGGCTCGTGTACCCCGAAGGAGATGTCTGGTGGTTTTACTATGAGCGTGGCAGGGCAAGCGGGTGCACGAGACATGAACCGCCCCACAGAGCATGCGATGTTCACATGATCTTCAGGGCGAGGTTCCTGGGCATGGGCGAGGGCGTAGCGCTGATCACCCTACCGGGCAGGGAGCCCGCAGCTAACTGCGGAGGGTCGTGCGGCTCTGCTAACACTTTGGTTAATGGGACGTGCGGGCTGGAGCTGAGGGATCTAAGGGGCATCATGTTCGCCAGCTACATGATGACCCACACGAAGAGGGATCCATGCCCCTACTACAGCTACTGTGGATGCTTGGGATCTTGTAACACACCTCAGATCTTCATATCCGACGTTAGAAGCGTATTGAAGGGTGAATGGTCGATAAAACTCGGGAACACCAGATCCCCAGCTGGGTGGAGGCGTGGAAGAGACCTACGGCTGATCACTTCCGGGCAATATGATCGATACACCGCTCCTCCTGAGCCCCTTCCTCTTCATCTCCTCGAAAAGCTCCCTCACCTCCCTGAACTCCTCCCCCTCGTAGAGGACGATGCCCTCCTCGAGGGCATCAACGATCGATGGAACGCCCCTCCTCAGTAATTCCCTCACCTCATCGAGGGTGTAGGGATGGGATTCCACTGGACCTTCCGCCAATCCGGATAGCTCGTAGACTCTGTCTAGGAAGGGCTCTTGGAAGTCGGCCACGATGAGAAGATCGTAATCACTGTGAGGGAGCCAGTCTCCCCTGGCCCGTGAGCCGAAGAGTATGATCGCGTAGACCCTGTACCTCTCCCTTATCCTATTCACCAGCTTCCTGAGATCCATCCAGTCTACCCTCCACGTAACCCAATATTAGTTCCGCGCTTCTGATGGCCTTTATGGAGGTTGGCTTGTCGTAAGCCTCGTGGGGTGTCCCGTATGGATGGGCGTTCGGATATCTGGAGGGGATGTAGTGCCTGTCCAGCTCCCTAGCGTGAGGTAAGAAGAGGGACACGTCCTCACCACTGATCTCCGAATACCTCTCGAGCAGGGCCCTCACGCCGTGGCCCCAAGGAGACTCGTTCTTAGTTATCAGGAGAGCCTTGACAGCCATCCCCGCGGCCTGATGAGCGTAAAAGCAAGCAGCGTTGTATCTCCCCCTATCATGCAATATCTTGGCGGTCTCTAGGTTCCATCTCGTCTCGGAGAGCCATCTCTTGCTTCGCCCCTCATGAGGGTTCCACGTATTCCAATTTCTTGGAAATATTTAACGAGAAGGGCTTGACGTAAGGCTTATGCAAGCACACTCTGTTCTGAGGAATACAAGTACGAAGACACAAAGACTAATCCATCAGCTAGTCAGTAGCTTAGATCTGTCCGCTTTCTCGAAGTAACAGCTCATGAGTATTGCAGTGAAGATAGACCCACCGATCGCTACTAACACTGCTGATCCGGTCAATATATCTGCCCACAGACGAGGGGTAAACAGCATGATCAGGAACAATCCTCCCTCTACAAAAGAAAAGCCGTCTAAAACCCTCCTACCACCCACCCCATAATTAATACCATGGTTACACAGTGATGAATAACGTCGGGCCAACGAAGCAAAAACCTACCAGAGGAGTTAGCGCCTCTGTTCTAGCTTCAATAATGCTTAGAGAAATTAGGAAAGTAGAAATCACGGTAATTACGGATGATAGAATAGTGATAAAAAGGCATATAGCATATTTAATCGAGAGATATACGCCCCCGAACCTCTGTAAAATCAGTTCCATGATCCCATTCTCCTTCGCTTTGAGAAATGTGTCCAGTATCAAAGCTGAGACGAGATACCAGATACCAAGTAGTGACACGTAGGCTACTAGTAAGTCTCTAACTACAAATAAAAGGGAGATGCCCGAGATGAAGGCAACCACCGATCCTACAACTGCTCTAATGAACCACCATTTTTAGATCCCCTATCCTCAACAAAGTCGATTCTATAGTCAGATACCTGATTAACCTCATACTACTATTCACCCTGTAAGGGTGTAAGTTCCGCAGGTAACTCAGCTATTATAGTCATCAACATGACGATTCCCAAGGCCTCGCTCGCTAGCACGGTCGGATCTATAAAACCATATAATAAATGACGGACAAACTCCCTACCAGAATCGTCTATGGAGGGATTAATTAGCAGACCATGGTATATCCATCCTAGTGCTGAGAGGAGAGCCATCTCGAGCCAATATTGCGCCTCCCCAGGTGGCATGAATAGTGAAAACAGTATACATATAGATGAAATCAAGCCTGCAGACAGAGCGAGCCCTAAAATGAATACTGCTGACTCCTGAGGTGAGAGGGCGCCTATCAAAGAGCCATAAATAGAGGTTAGAGATCGGTGACAAAGTAAACAGAAGGAACAGGTATGTAATTACGGATTGACGCGCCCCGCATAGTTGGCGATTACGCCGGCTGGCGCTAGGTCGGTCGCGCTCGGGCTTTGGGAGGGGTAGGCTGAGGCAGTCCGGGGCAAAGCCCCTCCTGCCTTACACCACCCCCCCATCAAACGGGTCTTCTACCCGCGCCCTAACCCCACGAGGGGCGAGGCCGCCTATTTTCGGGGGCCGCTTCGGGCTTAGATGCTTTCAGCCCTTATCGGCCTGGGGCGTGGCTACCCGGCGCCGCCCTTGCGGACGACCGGTACACCAGAGGCCCCGGCACCCTGTTCCTTTCGTACTGAGGGTCCCTTCCCCTCAGGCGGCCTTGCAGCCCCAGCAGGGAGAAACCGAACTGGCTCGCGACGTTCTGAACCCAGCTCACGTTCCCCTTTAATGGGCGAACATCCCCACCCTTGGAGGCTGCTGCACCCCCAGGATGGGCAGTGCCGACGTCGGGGAAGCAAGCGGCGGGGCCGATGGGGACTCTCGCCCGCCACAGCTCCGTTACCCCTGGGGTAACTTTTTTGTCGTACCCGGCCCTCATCGAGAGGGCGCGAGTGTTCGCTAGGCCCGGCTTTCACCCCTGGATCCCACGCGTTTAGGGATCCAGTCAGGCGGGCTTTTGGCCTTGCCCTCTACGGCGGGTTTCTGTCCCGCCTGAGCCCGCCTTTGGGCGCCCCTGATACCTTTGCAGGGGCGTGCCACCCCAGCCAAACTGCCCACCTAGCCCTGTCCCGCCGGAGCGGTCAGCGGCACAGCCGAGGAAGGGCGGTGTTCCATCGGCGCTTCGGCGGCCCCCAGGAGGACCGCCACATCGCTCCCGCCTACCCTCTGCATCCCCGGCTGTACCGCAAGGCCAGGCTGCAGTGAAGCTCCACAGGGTCTTCTCTCCCCGCTGGGGCGTCCCGGTCTGTGCACCGGGATGCGGGTTCACCGGCCCGCGGGAGGGGACAGCGGGCACCTCGTTAAGCCATTCATGCACGCCGATTTTTATTCGGCAAGGCATATGGCTACCTTAAGAGAGTCAGAGTTACTCCCGGCTTTCACCGGCCCTTCACCCGGTTGTACCCGGGCTTCAGGTACCGGCATTGGCCAGGCCTCATCCCCCGTACACACCCTTGCGGGCTCGCGGGGAACTATGTTTTTGTTAAACAGTCGGGCACCCCTTGTCACTGCGACCTGCGGACCCAGGCTCTCGCCCAGGAACGCAGGCACCCCCTCTCCCGAAGTTACGGGGCCAATTTGCCGAGTTCCCTCTCCCGCGTTAGGACCGACAGGCCTTGGCCTTCTCAGCCAGCGCACCTGTGTCGGTTCTCGGTACGGTCACCGGGGATCG
>JARZZM010000002.1 GCA_030130125.1 Thermoproteota archaeon | reverse complement strand
GCCCTGAGGTAGACATCATTGGAGTAGCCGGGTGTGATGGTGATCAGGGTCACGGTGAAGTTGGCGGTCTCACCGGCCCTCACCCTCCTGTACGTGGGGCTCACGTCTAGGTCGAAGTCGGCCGCTCTCACTTCAATCAGGGCGGTAGAGAGAATCGCTGCGAGTACCAGTACCAGCAGGAGGAGTGAAACCCTGTTACCCATCCTCAAGTAACTGCGCGTGTCAGAATAAAAATGTAGCCAGATGAGGGCCGATCCGGCCAGAGATCGCGTCAATCAACGTATCATACGCTCAAATATGCTCTGTACTCGGCCTCGCTTGGCCAAGATCCGATCTCCGATGCCTCCTTCCTCTTGATCTCGATGTAGGACTCCAAGGTGGAGGAGTCGAACACGCCGCTCAGGTAGGCGTTATCAGATTCAAGCTCGTCCAAGGCCTCGTGCAGGGTTCTCGGGAGCCTCTTGGCCTTTAGCCCATGAGTGTAGGCGTTCACATCGACCGGATCTCCCGGATCGATCTTCCTACTTATGCCATCCAAGCCAGCGGCGAACGTGGCGGCGAAAGCAAGGTAGGGGTTACAGCTCGGATCTGGAACGCGGAACTCCACTCTTTTTGAATTCTTCCCACCCTTCCTGTACACGGGAACTCTTATTGCGGCACTCCTATTAGCCCTGCCCCAGATCGCGTATATAGGGGCCTCGAAGCCCGGGACCAAACGCTTGTAGCTGTTGACCGTCGGCGCGACTATGGCTGCGAGGGAGCCTATGTGCTCGATTATGCCGCCCACGAAGTACCTACCCAGCTGACTCAGTTCAGCATACTCATCGTCCGGATCGTAGAAGAGGTTTCTACCGCCCTCCCATAGACTCAGGTGTAAGTGCATCCCGCTCCCATTGTCCCCGGGAACGGGCTTGGGCATGAACGTGGCTATGAGGCCCAAATCCCTAGCCACCTCCTTTATACCCCTCTTGACCCTCATCACCTTATCCGCCGCCCTGAGGGGTGTGTCCGCCCTGACCGAGACCTCGGACTGGCCCACACCTACCTCGTGGTGCGTGACCTCCGGTTGCAGGTTCAGGCTCATCAGCTCGTCCATCACCTTGAGCTTGAACTCGTAGAGGGGATCTGAGGGAGAGCTCAGGTGATAGTTGATTTTGGGAGCATTTCCCCACGCGAAGACGGGTCTCAGGTCCTCGTTGAGGGTCATGAACTCCATCTCGGGGCCGACCATCCCCTTGTAGCCTTGGGTGGCCAGGAGGTCCTCGGCCCTCTTGGCCACGTATCTAGGGTCCTTGGGGGATCTACCTCCTCCGAAGGGCTCCCATATCTCGCTAAGCATTCTGAGTACATCGTCCTTGATCACGGCTGTCTGGGGATCCGGGATGAGCACGGCATCGCTCCACTCTATGACAGAGAGGCCCACGCTGCTGGCATCGAAGGAACCACCCTTCTTGGATTCGAAGATTTCCAAGGAGAGGATCTCGCTCCTCAAGGTGCCAGAGAGATCCACGTACTCAAGCTCTACGAATTTGACTCCCTTTGATGATGCTTCTTTCAACACCTCTTCGAGGGTAAGCATAAGTATAGGTAACCCTCGGTTATAAATCCGTTACTAGCGAAAGGGTTGAAACGAGTGAAAGGGGCGTATCGAGACTCATTTTAATGAGATCCTCCATATAGCACTTCTATTTAACTAAAAATAACGCTTCTCGTGTTCCATAAGCTACATGAATACAATGAAATCTTCAAATGACGGTCATCAAGACACACATATGAAACTTTTCCTGTAAAGTCGTCTATCACCAGCATTCCGAAAGGTTATTTTCGCCTTAATGTATCCAGCATATAGGAATGAGGAGGACAGGGGAGGCCCACCTCCCTCTTCATGGAGGGAAGGCTCCGGCTTGGCTCTTCAGGCGCATGAAGGAGCTGGCCAAGCCCATACTCTCTTCCGTGGTCTCCGAATACGGGAAGAGGGGTCTCCTCGAGAGATTGGCTGACCCACACTGGTTCCAAGCCTTAGGATGTGTCCTGGGATATGACTGGCACTCCTCGGGAGTCACTACCGTGCTGACCGCAGCATTGAAAGAGGCCCTACAAGAGGAGGATATGGGCGTCAGGTTAGCTGGGGGGAAGGGCAGGACCTCCCTGAAAACCCCTCAAGAGCTAGCATCTATAGCGGAGGAGTTCGGTCTCGATCCCTCTCCCTTGGTAAGGGCCAGCAGGCTCTCGGCCAAGGTCGATAACTCGGTACTGCAAGACGGCTTCGATCTTTACCACCACGCCTTTGTAGTGACTGAGAACGGGGAGTGGGCTGTGGTCCAGCAAGGTATGAATCCCTCCCTGAGGATGGCTAGGAGATACCACTGGCTCGGGAGTAGGGTGGAGAGCTTCGTCATAGAGCCTCACCACAGCATCATATCCGAGGCCGGGAAGGTAAGGGTGCTCAATCTAGTGGCTAGGGAGAGCGAGGGCGTGAGAAAAGCCTCCCTCGACCTAGTTAAAGAGGGAACGGCCAGGCTCAGGAGGCTGATGAGCGAGTACAGGGTTCTCAAGATGCCGAGGAGGATAGACTGGAGCGCGCTGGAGCGAGCCTATCAACTGAATCCTTCCAGCTACGAGGAGCTCTTGGAGATCAGGGGGATAGGGAGGTCCGCACTCAGAGCCCTAGCTCTGCTCAGCGAACTGGTTTACGGGGAAAAGGCCAGTGTGAGGGATCCGGCCAAGTACTCCTTCGCCTTCGGCGGGAAGGATGGAGTCCCCTTCCCCGTTGATGTCAAGCTCATGGACGAGATAATCTCGTACCTGAGAGGCAGGGAGATCCCTAAAATCAGGGTCAGGGTTAGAGGAGGCCTGACCGATTATCTGGACCGGGATTAAGGCTAGAACCAGGCCTCCAGCCCCTCATCCTGATTGCTCTCGCCTAGCATCCCCTTCAACTTCCTGAAGTCCTCCTCCAGCAGGGGCCTCAGCCTGGGATTGTAGAGGGCAGCTGCCGGGTGGAGCGTGGGCATCAGCAACCTCTTCCTACCGAACAGCTCCACCTCGAACACCCTCCCCCTTATCCTCATGATGGACCTCTCCTCCCTTCCTGCCAGCCTCAGGAGGGTCAGAGCGCTGTGCCTGCCCAGAGCCACTATCACATCCGGATCTATCGCCCGGAGCTGCCTCTCGAGGAAGGGTAGACAAGCTTCAATCTCCTCCGGCCTCGGGTCCCTGTTGTTGGGCGGCCTGCACTTCACCACATTGGTTATGAAAACATCCTCCCTCCTCAAACCTATCGAGGCCAATAACTCCGTCAGCAGCTTTCCGGCAGCCCCCACGAAGGGCCTACCTTGCAGGTCTTCGTTCCTCCCCGGCGCCTCCCCCACGAAAACCACCTTGGCATTGGGATTACCCTCTCCAGGCACGGCATTCGTCCTGCTGGCGTGGAGGGGGCAGCGCCTGCAGAACCTTATTTCCCTGGCTATATCCTCTAAGCTCAAAGCCTGACCCTCGCTACGGGAGGCATGGTCCTCTTATGCGCCGTTCTCGCGTGCATCTCCAGAACCCTGTCCACATCCGCGCCGAACATCCTCCTGACCTCATCATGGCCCATCCTCAGGTCGAATATCGCGTGCAAGATGAGATCGATCCTCTCATAGGGAATACCCAGCTCCTCCTCAGCCCTGTGCCCTCTCCAGAGTTGGGGGCTGCTGGGCTTGCTGACTATCCTCTCGGGGGCGCCGAGCCACCCCCCCAGCCACCTGACCTGGGTCTTGTAGAGATCTCCGATTGGCAAGAAGTCCACGCCCCCGTCCCCGTACTTGGTGAAGTACCCTATCAGTATCTCGCTCCTGTCTCCAGTGCCGGCTACTAGTAGATTCCTGCTGTTCGCCACGTAGTAGAGGAGGGACATCCTTATCCTAGCTCTCAGGTTCCCTAAAGCCACTCTGTCCTCCGGGCTAAAGAACTCCGACTTGGTGAAGGCATCCACTATGTCAGCTATGTCCCTCTCCCAGTAGGATATGCCCAGCTCGTCAGCTACCATCCTAGCGTCCTCCACATCCTCGCGAGGGGTGATGCGGGAGTCGGGCATTATGAGGCCGAATACCCTATCAGACCCCAAGGCCCTCACGGCGAGGTAAGCGGTCACGGTGGAATCCACCCCTCCGCTCAACCCTAAGACGACGCCATTGGTTCTCGATCCGGCGACCATTCCCTTCACAAAGCCCGTTATCGACTCCGTCACTCTCTTCCAGTCCAGCCTGAGTTCGTCGATCGTCAGCATATTCCATCTGGGAGACTATCTTTTTTACGTTTTCCTGTAGGCTAGGGAGGTGCGGGCGAATTGAACTGGCTAGGCGCGGCCTCCCTAGTGCTCCTGCTGTTCGTGATGATATCGCCGTGGTGGTGGATGGAGGGCTACCTGCCACAGCTAGGTGGCTACTTCAAGTACGAGGGTAACCCCCTCACCTTCATCTGGTCCTCGGGCAACAGGTCCTCCCTCAGCTTCGCCCTCCAGACCTTCACTTGGCTGTCGGAGCAGGGCAGGCTTCCTCCCGGCTCCAGGTACAGGACCGGACTTACCAAGTTCTTCCTCATGCTCAGCACGTTCATGCTCGCGCTGGGCGGCCTAGCCTCGATATACGCCCTGGCTAAGGAGTCCACGAATCCATACTTCATCGCCGCTTTCCTAGTCTTCATGGCAGTTGCGTTCTACGAAATAGGCTTCCTGGTCACGGAGGCGCCTAGGTCCCTGAGCCTCTCCTTCACCGTGGGGGAGGAGCAGGCTTGGGTGAAGTGGGGAGAGGGCATCGGCAAGTATCTGGACATAGCGCTGGTGGCGCTGCTGATAGCTGCCGGCATAGTGAACAAGCTCTTCTTCGAGTACGAGCCGGGACCGCCCAGGAGGCCGCCCAGAAGGAGGACCGGGAGGTACTGGTGGTGATCTCCCGATTGGAGGGGAAGCTGGAGAGGGCCAAGGAGCTGGCTCACAGGGATCCCGGCAGCGCGCTAGCCTTGCTTAGGGAGGTGGCCGAGGAAGTGTTAAGGGTAGCGGCCCCGGACTGGGATCCCTATAGAGAGAGCTTGGCTGAGTACGCTGCGGTGAGGAGGTACCCTGACTTCTTCCACGAGATGGCCGACAGGATGGAGGGCTCCTACAGGTTCGTCATGCAGGCTGGCGAGAGGGATGTGCTGGGGGCCATCTCCTCAACAGCCTTCCTCTTGGAGGTCCTGAGGAGACTGCCCGCAAGTAGTAGCTGAAGATGCAGCAGGGATTGGGCTTATGTGCTAGGCCCTGACCTTGACCATCAACTATTTAAGCGATACAATTATTCAATTAATTAATGTCGTCAACGATAACAGTGCCTGAGGAGCTGAGGAGGAGAGTGAAGAGACTCGCTTCCCTCCTTGACGTACCTCAGCATAAGGTCTTGGAAATGCTCCTTGACCTCTTCGAGCGGGATCTATTAGAAGAGGAGGATCGATCAGTAGATCACGACGTGGCAGAGGAACTGGAGAAGGCTGAAGCTAAGGTAGAGGCAGAGGATCCCGATTGGGCCGAAAGATCGCGTAAGATAGAGAAGGCTGTCAGGAGAGGATTGACGCCCGAGCTTTTCAGAGGGAACTGGGGGATAGAGTTTGCAGAAGAGGATAATGCTTGATAGCATGATCTTCAGGAATAGACCCTTCCTTTCTTGGCTCAGAGTGAACTTAGAGAGGTTCAGGATATATATTAGCCCGATTGTTCACGCAGAGACTGCTCTGTGGTACCTCTACATCGGCTTGGATCTGGAAGACCTCGCATCAGACTTGAGGGCGTTGAGGGCAGAGATACCGCCTATCACTAGGGAAATCACTGAAAAAGTGGCTGAAAGGGCGTTCACGAATAGAAGGGCCTTGCCGTTCAGGCATCATGCTAGGGATTACTTGATAGGGGCCCAAGCAGAGCATCTCGGGACTTGGATCGTGACCTATAACAAGAGGCACTTCGCATGGGTCAACGTACCGGTACTAACCCCCGAAGAGCTGATCAAGCGCTTTCGGGGTCCATCTGCCGATTAGGAGGGTGAGCCCTATTACGATAACTCAGATGAACCTGATAACTTCCCTCCCGCCAATTATCGCGTAGATTTCAACGAACCTCTCGAACTTGGTTCCCCTCAATTTCTTCATCAGGATCTCCTCTATCTGGAAGGTACCGCTCGGATCCTTCATGTAAACCTCTATCCTCAGGGGTTTCTCCTCTCCCCTCGTTATCTCCACCTTCTGAACTGAGAGGGCGGAGTACTT
Organism: Thermoproteota archaeon; assembly: GCA_030130125.1. Lineage (NCBI taxonomy): Archaea > Thermoproteati > Thermoproteota > Thermoproteota archaeon. The sequence continues at coordinate 10,284 of JARZZM010000002.1, read as the reverse complement.
GTGGATGTCGTGGCCTCCGAGCCTGAACGGGAGCCTGGCCCTCTCCTGTTCCATGTCACAACCATCGGCAGTGGCCACGACTCCAGCCTCTATGCTGGTGGGCTCGAACCTCCCCATGTGGCACATTATGGCCTCGTATATCATACTGGCAACCTTCACGGCCTTCTCCTCATCCTCGTAGACCATGGAGGTTATCTCCTCCACAAAAGGTTTAGCTAGCATTACGCTGAGGAACTCATGCTCCTCCCTGTGTATGGAGTTCCCGATGTCGTGTAGGTAGCTGGCCACCATCACTATAAGCTTGGAATCCTCGAAGTCCCTCCAGTCTTCAGTGACCACGATCTCCGGCCCCAGTATGTCGAGGATCTTCAGCGAATTTCTGGTGGTTATCATCGCGTGAGTCACCCCGTGATCGTTGAACTTGAGCCTGTGGACCAGCACTATATTGGACATGTCTAAGAGGCCCCTTATCCTCCTGTTGCTTCTGAGGTAGTCGTAGACCCTCAAGAGCCTCTCTGAACCGTTCAGCCTGCTCACAATTTCGTGATCGAGAGTTCGCTCTAAGGTATTCATAGAAGATGATGGTGCGGAGGGCCTTTTAAACTTACCCGGATGTGGAGAGCACCCTCCTGAGGGCCTCGACTATCATCCCCTTGGGAGGGTAGTCGTGGTACTTCCCGGCCCACTTGTATATCCTGCTACAGGTGGACGTGTACACCCCCCTGTCCTCGAAGGAGGGATCCACATCCACGCCGTTGATCCTCACGGTGGGGACGCCCAGAACTCTGTGCTGGGCTGCCTCCTCATCACTGGCGAGGAGAATCTCCTCCAGCTCGTAATCCTTCAATCCAGCCTCCTCAACGGCCTTCTTTATCTCCTCAACGACCGGATCCTTGGGACACTCAGGAGTGTAATAGACCGATATCTTCACCTTGTTGACCATCGCTAATAACCTCCTCCTCCCATATTTTTATCTTTCCTAGCTGATGAGGGTGGGATTGAGGGTTCACTTCGTGGAAGGGAGGGTGATGGACTATCCTATACGGAATTAGACCTTCTAAGCTCTCCACTAGGGTGATCGCTCATCTGATAGATCTCTCCATAGTTACACTCGCGTACGTGCCCGTGGTCCTCTTTGCGGAACCCCTCACGGAGGGAGCGGGGTTCCTCGGGCTGTCGCTCCTCTCCTCCATATTCCTCCTCATATTTCTCGGTTACTTCACCCTCTTCGAGGGGCTCACCTCCTCGACACCGGGCAAGCGAGCCTTGGGGCTGAGGGTGATCTCACTGAACACCCTCTCCAAGGTATCGATGGAGGACTCGATCGTCCGGAACTTGCTCAGACTGGTGGACGCCCTGACCCTTTATCTATCTATCCTCTTCACAGATGGCACGAGGATAGGCGATCTGGCGGCAGGAACTGTCGTGGCATCCAAAGACCTCCTCACCTTGGAGCTGCCGTCCGGCAGATCTGATGTGGCCGTGGACATAAGGAAGGGGATACTTGAGGCAACGTCACAGGAGCTGATGACTATGGAGGGAGGGGAGGAGCTGGTGAAGAGGCTCTCTAGTGGGGTGAAGATCGACGAGCTGCCGGAGGAGGTCCCCGAGGAGGTCGCGAGCGCGGCCTTCGTCCTCGCCACCAGGCCCAGACTCTCGCTCACCCTTTTAGGACCTGAGAAAATAACGAGGATCTATGAGAGGGCCGCGGAGCTGTGTTATCACGTTGAGAGCAGGGAGATACTAAGGAACAGAGTCGAACTGATGAGGGCCCTTATGAGAGAACCTCCGCGAGGAGGCTTCGATGTCAGGAGAGTGTTCTTGGAAGGACCGAGGGAGTTCAGGGAGCTGGCCCCCTACTTCCTCCTCTCCCTAATGATATTCACGGCCTCCCTCCTCGCAGCCTACAACTACAGGCCTGCGTGGCTCGAAACTCTCCTGAAGGAGCTGTTCGGAAGGGGAGAGGCGGTGAGCCAGCTGAATCCCGTGATCCTCTCACTTCTTATCCTGATGAACAACGTCAGGGTGGCCCTCACCGTTGTTGGCACTGCCCCTGCGATATTCCCCGCACCCCTGGTGCTGACCGCCAACGGAGCCCTAGTCGGACTCGTGATCGTCGTATCCAAGGCAGGGCCCGTACAGACCTTGGGCTTGATCCTACCTCACGGAGTTCCAGAGCTCACTGCCATATTCATCTCGACATCCATAGCCCTCTCCGCGGTGAGAGAGATTATAGTACCCCGATCGGGGAGCAGGTTGAGATCTGCGGGTGAGGTAATAAGGGGCAAGCTAGGAGTGCTGGGGCTGGCCCTGCTAGTACTGGTGTACGCCGCTCTGGTGGAGGGGTTCGTCACCAGGGGTATAGGAAAGGACCTCCAAATGGCCCTCATCTTCTCCCTAGTGGAGGGATTCGTGATATACGCCTACCTCTTACTGGTGGGTCGAAGAGGATGATGACTGAAGCTCAGCCCTTCCGAGATTGGGGTTAGCACTCCCTCCCCAGACCCTTTAGGAGGTCGCTCTTTGTGACTATTCCCACGATCCTTCCCCTCTCCTGGATGAGGACCGCTGGATAGAGGAAGAGCATATCCCTCAGGAGGGGAAGGGAGGCGTCAGCTGGCAGAATGGGGAAGGCCTCCTCCAAGACCTCCTCCACCCTCGACTCCGGGGATAGGGAGGAGAGCTTCCTCAGTAGCCCCTCCTCCGTCACCGAACCTACCACTCTCCCGCCGGTCATCACGGGAAGCTGGGAGATCCCCCTCTCTCCCATTATGGAGATGGCCCTACTGACAGTCTCCTCCGGAGTCACGTGTATCACGGGGGAGCTCATCACCTCAGACGCCTTGGTGCATCCCCTCTTCCGCCTGGCCCTCTCCAAAGCCTCGAATATCCTCAGCGCAACCTCGTAGCTGGGGACCATCTGCCCCCTCTCCACCTTTGAGATAAGTGATTGACTAACCCCCGCCATCTTAGCGAGCTCCTTCTGGCTCAGACCCAGCGCCCTCCTCTCCCTCGCTATCGAGGAAAGGTCCCTTATCATTATTCCTTTAGGAATATCTCATTACTTAAAATTATTACCAGGGAATTTCCTGAAGGCCCATGCCAAACTTCATCCCGTTGGAGACCCCGATCTACATGACGGCCACCTTTCTCAATCCACTTCCCACCGGTGAACCCAGCATCTCGGACAGGGGCACGGACCTGAAGTATTCGAGGGAGGAGAATCCCACCGTCCGAGCGCTCGAGAGGAGCCTAGCTGACCTAGATGGTTTCGAAGACGGACTGGCTTTCAACAGCGGCATGGCATCCATCTCGACCCTCCTACTATCTAAGGCTAGAGAGGGCATCTTGATGGGTGTTGACGCTTATCCAACCACGGTGGCTCTCGCCCTTCATCTGAGAGGGATGGGCTTTCGAGTTAAGCTGGTTCCGATCAAAGAGGTAGTGGATGCCGTGTCCAGCGAGTGGGGTCTCATCTTCGTCGAAACGATAACCAACCCCATGCTGAGGGTGCCCGATCTCCCATCTCTATCGGACAGGTGTGAGGAGAAGGGGGTGGAGCTGGCAGTAGATAACACATTCGCCTCTCCTGTCCTGCTGAAACCCAGTAAATTCGCTTCATACTCGATCCAGAGCGCCACCAAGTACTTGGCGGGCCACAACGATGTAATCGCGGGTGCCCTCACATCCGATGACGTTGGAGAGCTTTGGGAGTGGAGGAGGAGACTGGGAACTATACTGGATCCCTTTAGGGCCTTCCTTGTCCTCAGAGGTTTGCAAACACTTGAGCTCAGGGTTAAGAGGCATTCCCAAACTGCCTTGGAGGTAGCCAAGTTCCTAGAGGGGTGCGATCTAGTGGAGGAGGTCAGGTACCCGGGTCTGAAGTCGCACCCCGACCATCGAATCGCGAGAGAGCTCTTCCACGGGATGTACGGTGGCGTCATAACCTTCATCCCTAAGGTGGATCCGGAGAGGATGTTCAGACACCTCAGGGTGGTGAGGCCAGCTCCCAGCTTGGGAGCGCCTGCAAGCCTGATCAGCAGACCCCTGACTTCTGCTTCCTCCCTGTCTCCCTCTTTAGTTAAAGAGATGGGCATAAGTGAGAGGACCGTCAGGCTCTCGGTGGGTCTCGAGGATCCTCGCATCATAATTGATGACTTGAAGAGGGCATTAGAGCTAGCCCGCGCCCCCTCCCAAGAGGGAGAGGTCTCATCCTTTATTAGTTGGTAGGGTTCATTACTAGTGTGAGAAGGCCCCCCGCGATCATACTCGCCGCAGGAAAGGCTACTAGAATGCGGCCCTACTCGCTAGAGGTGCCCAAGGCGCTCTTCGAGCTCGCGCCCAACCTCACGGTTCTGGACCTTACAATAAGGTGGTTGAGGGAGGAAGGCATCAGGGACATCATCATAGTGACTAGGCCGAGCCTAGCAAGGTTCTTCGTCGAGAGGTACGGGGACAGCGTGAAGGTGGTCACCACGGATAGGGAAGAGGGCTTTGGTAACCTCTACTCTTTCTTGACGGGTGTCAAGGTCGCTGACAGCTCCGAGTACCTCGTGCTGATGTCGGATCACATATTCGAGCCCGAGATCCTTAGGAGGATGCTCAGGAAAGGAGGGAGCAGGGCTTTCACCCTATCTCTCGACAGGAATCCACCGTGGGACAAGCTGGAGGAGGGCCTGAAGGTCGTGCTGGAGGACGGCGAGGTGAAGGAGGTCGGGAAGGACGCGGTGCCCCATTACGGGATAGACACGGGCATATTTTACTGCACCGAGAAGGCTGAGGTGATAGCTAGGGAGACGATAGAGGAGAAAGGGGAGAAGGCAACGATAGCTGATGCCCTGAGGAAGGCGATAGCCTACGGCGAGGTCTCGTACGTGGATGTGACGGGCCTCATCTGGATGGATGTGGACACCCCAGAGGATTTGGAGGAAGCGAGGAAGATACTGCCGCTCCTCCTCAGGAGGAGCCTCATCAAGCCAGGGGACGGTCCAGTCTCCCGCTACATAAACAGGCAGATCTCCACTAGGCTCTCGGTCGCCCTCTTCTTGAGGGGCATATACGTCAGTCCGAACCTGATATCCCTCCTAGCCTTCTCCCTGATGGGGCTAGCGGCGGTCCTCATATACAGGGGGTTCCTGGTGCCCGCGGCCCTCATAATCCAGCTCTCCTCCATAATAGATGGAATGGACGGCGAGATAGCTAGGTTGTTCGGAACGGCCAGCGAGTTCGGAGGCCTTCTCGATGCCTTCCTCGACAGGTACTCTGACCTGCTGATAGTGGCAGCGATAGGAACTGGAGTCACGTTTCTAGAACCTTGGCAGATCTTCCTCCTTGGACTAGCTGCAGGAAACGTCTTCGTGACGAGTTACGTCTCCCACTTGGCGGGTTGGAGCACCGAGAGGGTGGTGAGACTCAGGGCTTGGAGCCCAGCCAGCAGGGACGTTAGACTCCTCGTTGCCGCCGTGACCACCGCGCTGGGTATGTTCCTGCCCTTCCTCTGGTACATGGCCCTCGTACCACTGGCCTTCTCCGCTTACATGGTGATCGCCTCTAGGATTCCGGAGAAACCCATCAAGCTTGAGAGAAGGACCCCTAAGCCCGAGGTGAAGGTGAAAAGGGTCAAGAAGAAGGTAACTCCCTTGGAAGCGAATCTCAGGGTACTCCTAGCCTCATCCATAAAGTTGACCCTCTGGGTAATTGTCATAAGGCTCTTCTACGGGCTGGTGACGGATTTAGGCCCCTTAATGATTCTGGACCTGAAGATCAGCCCAGTGACCGTGCTTAACATTGCTGAGTTCATAGTGGTGGTTTACTTCGGCTACAGGATCCTCCTCTCCATAAAGTCCCTCCTAGACCTCCTGAGTAAATGGCTAGTGAGGGAGATGGGCCTTGTGACCGAGGCAGCGGTGAAGAGAGCGCTGGCTGACATCTTCTACCTAGCGATCATATCCCTCCTGATAATGTTCGTCCCTAACTACCTGGAAGGAGTCCCGTTGGGGAGCATAGTCTCCAAGGTGGCCCTACTCGTGCTTCTCTTCCTCTTCCTCCTGTTCTTCTACGACTTGGCGAAGCTGTTCTATAGGAGCTTCAAGGGCTTCTTCGACAGGCAGATATCCAAGATAGCTGAGAGGCTCTCTGTAGCGGTGGAGGGAGAGGAGTGACCTATTAATAGCCCACTCGAACAAATGTAAAAGGCTGAGGAGATGGTCGATGCGGATCCCCTAGACGAGCTCGAGGTGGAGGTGGACATAAGACTCATCAAAGATGGGAAAGTCATCCTCGACGGGAGGATAGCGGATCTCTTAAGGGCCGTTTCCAGAACGGGATCCCTTCTCGCGGCGACGAAGCTCATCGGAATCCCCTATTCCAAGGCATGGAGGACCATCACTTCATTGGAGAGGAAGCTCGGGAGGAGCGTCATAGCTCCCAAGAGGGGAGGGAAGTACGGGGGAGGAACTACCCTGACGGATGACGGCAAGAGACTACTTTCGATCTATGAGAAAGCAGAGAAGGAGATGGGAGTGGTCCGAAAATCCGTCGAGAAGGTGATCGAAAGACCGGATCTCCTCATAGCTGGAAGCCACGATCTATTGCTGGAGAGGGCTGTCAGTAAGTTGAGTGGGGCTATTGAGGTCCACTGGATAGGCTCCTACGGAGGACTCCTGTCCATGATGATGGGTGACGCTGATGTATCCGGCATCCACCTGCTGGACGAAACAAGCGGACGGTACAACGAGCCCATCGTCAGGAGACTTTTCCCAACTGGTGGGGTATCCCTCCTCAGGGGATACAGTAGGGAAGTTGGATGGGCCATGAGGAGGGATATGGATTTCCATCGTAGGGATCTCCTCAGTGGAAGGGTGGTCTTGGCCAACAGGAACAGAGGGTCCGGTACTAGATTGCTCCTCGACAGCATACTATCCAAATTGGCCGAGGATGAGGATGTAGATCCTAGGGAGTTGAAGAGCAGGGTGAAAGGGTATAACGAGGAGTTCTTCACGCACACAGATGCCTGCAGGGCGGTCGCCGAGGGAAGGGCGGATATAACCCTCACCATCAGACCCGTGGCTGAGATTTACGGCCTGAAGTTCGTGCCGATTGGATGGGAGAGGTACGACTTAGTCGTGAGTGAGAGGGTGAAGGAGGACATGCTGGCATCTCTACTAGATGCAATAAGGAGGGAAAGACCACCTACGGGTTATAGGGTGGAGGATGACCTAGGAGAGAGGATCTTCTAGCTTGATTCTTCTTATCCTTCTTTTCTAGACCCGGGAAAAGTAAAGATGAGGGGAGAAAGAAATTAGGAGAGGAATGAGGGTTCACGGGGGCAGGAAGACCGTGTTGGCCCCTACCGCCAGTACCACGTACCTGAGCAGCAACCCTCCGATGACGACCAGTATCCCTGCTATCACGGGCATGAGGCACCTAGCTCCTATCTTCTCCGTTTCCTTATGCTCTCCCATTATGTGCACGTACTCGAGCAGGAACGGGATGGCTAGACCCATCAGCACGACTCCGACGATGAACATCAGTGACAGATCTCCGAAGAGAAGTCTGTTAACCGCCAGAGAAGCCTCGATGGGGCCCTCTATCATCATTCCCATGTAGGTGAACAGGATGAGGAGTTCGATGGCTATGAGGGCAGAGTCCCACTTGGATAGCATCACACAGTACTCGTAGTGGTACTTCCTCTCAGCTGGCGGCGATCTTATCCCGACAGCCACGTTGGTCCACATCACGGCGACCACCCCTGTGGAGAGTGCTGAGGCCACGAAGAGAAGTGGTAGCGCTGGAGTGTGCCAGATCGGGATCTGCCTCACGATGCCTATCAATACTCCAGTGTAGTAGGTGACTAGGAAGCCGAACGCCGCGGCTAGGAAGCCCGTAATGTCAGCCACCTTCTCGTTCCCGTACCATGGAAGGAACTTGAACCAGTCGTTTATTGCGGTCACGTAGAGGGCACCTAATATCATGAATATGGTGAGGATCATCGAGCCTATGGTTATCATGGAGCCGAAGTTGAGCTTGGGACTCATGAACACCAAGTAAAATCTCTCCGGTCTTCCCAAGTCGAGTATCAGGAACAGAGTACCTACTACAACGATTATCAGGGAGAGGAGAGCGGCCTTAGATGTCACCTTTATGTCGTTGGCCTTCTTGGCTAGGTAGTAGCTGGCGAGCATGCCACCGCCGCCCATACCTCCTAGGAAGAGGTATATGGCAATATACCAACCCCACGCATCTTGAAATATCATCTAACCACCTCCATCACTCCTCCACAGCTCTCCTGATGTAGAACACCTTTGGTTCGGTGAGCAGATCAGGTCTGAGCTGCACAGCAACGCCGGACTTCGCTAACTTGTACACCTCGCTGTTCGGGTCCTCCAGGTCACCGAATATCCTAGCGTGGCCGACGCAGGTCTCCACGCACGCTGGCTGCCTGCCTTGAAGGACGCGGTTGTCGTAGCAGAAGGTGCACTTGTCGATGACACCCTTCCTCTCGTCCAAGTACCTAGCTAGGTATGGACAGGCCACTATGCAGTACTTGCAGCCTATGCATATCTCGTGATGCACCAAAACGACCCCATCCTCATTCTTGTAGCTCGCCCCGGTCGGACATACGGTGACGCACGGTGGGTTCTCGCAGTGCATGCACAGCCTCGGGACGAAGACCCTCGTGACATTGGGGAACTCGCCGAAGAAGAACTCTGGAACGTGGGTCCTGCGCCTGCCATCCCTCCACTCCGTGTCATTCTCCAGATCGCAGGCCGCTATACAGGCCCCGCAACCTATGCAGCTGCGGGTATCAATAACCATCGCGTACTTGGCCATCCAACCACCTCCTACGCCTTCTCAACCCTCACAAGGATCTCCTGCATCAGGGCGTTGGGCAGCAGCTTGTACTGATCTTCGAAGATCTTCCACATCCTGTTCATCGGTACTCCTCCTACCCTCTTGGCGTTCGTGAGCCTGTCACTCTCTATTCCCCATCCGGACACGGTGAACACGGTGTCGGGCCTGACTCCCTCGGTCACGAAGGCAACTGCGGTTGCAGACTTCCCTGTGGCCAAGCTGGTCACCTTAACTAAGTCACCATCCTTTATCCCCAGCTCAGCAGCTCTCTTAGCGTTTATCCAGAGGCCGTAGTGCCCCTTCCTAGCTATGGAAATCAGGAGATCGTTATCCGATGTGTGGGTGTGGCTCGTCACGGGACTCCTGCCGTAAGTCAGATAGAAGACGTTCCCGCTAGCCTTGTTAAATACCCTTGGTGGCACCCAATCCGGTAACGGATCCCAGTTGGGATTCTTTCCTGCCTTACTGGTGATTCCGAGGAGTTTCATGCTGTAAATCTCCACTTTACCTGTCGGCGTTTGCAAGGGCTTCTTGTAGGGCATAGTACCTATGAGCTTCTCCCTTGGCGTCAGGAGGACTACTCCCTTGCTCTGGAGCTCACCCAGATCGATCCCCTTGCCCTTCGCTTGCAGCTTCCTTATGCCAGCTATTCCCTCTGCTTCGTAAGCCTGCTGCAAAACTGGAGCCTTATCCTCACCCATACCTAGTATGACAGCTAAAGCGTGGAAGTACTTCTCCTTCATGCCCATTTTATCGGCAATTGAAACCGCTATATCTATCAGGGGCCTCGCGTCGTATATCGGATCGATAACCTTGAATGCTGAGTACATGGCCTTGTCAGGAGTGAAGGCCACCCCGAACAGTGGGTCATCTCTCTCCAAGTAAGTAGTATCTGGAAGTATGACATCGGCGTACATGGCAGTATCGGTGGCCATGTTGTCCACGACTATCACATGCTCCAGCTTCTTGAAGGCTGCCTTTACCTTATCCTCGTCCGGAACCGTCCTTATCCAGTTCCCTCCCCATACCATCAAAGCCTTTATGGGGTAGGGCTTTCCGGTTAGAATGGCCTCTATGTACGCGAGGATGTGGGGCTGAGCTGTTGATACTATAATGCCCTTTTCCTTCATCCACTGGACATCAACCCTGCTCTCCGGTAGTGGAGAGCTGGTTACGTTCCTTCCAACAGCATTGAACACCAACCCGCCAGGCTTGTCTATGTTGCCGACCATGGCGTTGAGTACTGCAGCCATTCTCCACGTCTGAACTGAATTCTCGTACTTGGGATCGTGCCATCCCGGATCTATCACAGCTGGCCTTATGGTACCGAACTCCCTGGCTACCTTCTCTACCAACTCGGCGGGCACGTCGCACACCTGAGAAGCCCACTGCGGTGAGTACTGCTCAAGCCTCTCGGCCAGGGCCTGGAAG
>JARZZM010000001.1 GCA_030130125.1 Thermoproteota archaeon | reverse complement strand
TCAGCAGCGTACGGAAGGTTGGCGAACACCTCATTATACCTCATGAACAGGAAGGGCCACTCCGAGCCGTACGTGTGATAGAGCGTCTCCATGAATCCGTAATTCAGGTTGACCACGGGGGACTCGTGGTTTCCCCTGAGCAGTATCACCCTATCCCGATCTCTGTAGTAGTGGGCTAGGAGGAAGTTAACGTTCTCTATTTGCTTCTTCCCCCTATCCACGTAATCGCCGAGGAACACGAGTTTGTGGTCCTTGAATTTTCTGAGGACCTCCTTGGATGAGTCGAGGTCACCATGGGTGTCCCCAATGAACACCACCTTTCCCCTGACCCTCCTCATCTGGGGTTCCCTCGACAGCTTGGCCTCGACGGCTCCAAGGAAGGACATGGCCTCCTCGAACTCTAGAACCTCACCTCTCAGGGCTTTCTCCAAGATATCCTCTATGTCCTCTTTCCTCTCTTCCCCCTTGCTCCCTCTGATCCTCGATAGTAGTTCGCCAAGAAGCTTCATGAGAGGTGACACCTCGGGGCACGGATAAATCCTTTGAGCTTTTTGTCGTTCTCCTCAGGGTTCGAGGGTGAAGTGGATCCTCCTGTTGTTCTTCCCCTTGTTCTCCAACCTCAGGAAAACTATCCTCCCTACCTCCTTCGTATTAGAGACATGAGGACCGCCGTCCGCCTGAATATCCAGTCCCTCTATCTCGACTATCCTGAGCTTCTGAACGCTTGGAGGGAGAGCTCTGGCCAGCTTCACTATGCCGGGTATCTTCATGGCCTCCTCCCTAGGAAGGTAGTATATCTTGACCGGAAGTCCCTTAGCCAGTTCCTCGTTCGTTTCGGCAATTACTTTCTCCACTAGCTCCCTATCTGGCTTCTCCAGATTGACATCAACCCTGCTCCTATCTGGAGCCACCTTGTTTCCGGTCACGAGTACCCCGAACTTCTGGTTCATCACCGCTATGAGGGCGTGGAGTGCTGTATGCATCCTCATCACCCTGTACCTCCTGTCCCAGTCGATCACTCCCCTCACTCCATCTCCCGGCGAGAGTGAGTGTCCGGGGACTATGTGCCAGACCTTGCCTCCCTCCTTCCTCACCTCCTCGACCCGGTACTCCTCGCTTCCCTTCAACAGGACGCCCGTGTCGCTAGGTAATCCGCCGCCTACGGGATAGAAAGCCGTCCTATCAAGCACGACCCTGTCCCCCGATACTTCGACGACCTCTGCCTCGAATTCCTTCAGGTAGGAGTCATCCATGTAGAGCAGCTCTGTCATGATCGCACCAGGACATCGCTCCTCTCCAGACTCATAATCCTGTCGGTCGTGGGGGGAATAGGCTAAGATCGAACAAACGTATTTAATTGGAGGAGGGAGAGGTGAGAGATGTCGTCTAAGTCGGGGACCCTGCTACTGATCCTCCCTCTCCTCATGATGCCGCTGGCCCATGCGACCTCCCAGCAGCACTGGGACCTCTCTATAGACAGGATAACGGTGTTACCTCTTAACGGAGAGGTGCAGCAGGGACAGCCCCTCACCCTCACTATCTACATCAGAAACAAGGAGTCCAAGGTCTTCTCCGGGATCGTCAAGGTGAGCGTTTTCGTGGATGAGGGCCTTAAGGTCGTGGAGTTTTGGGAAATAGGTAACTTATCCAAAGGGTCCATTCCGATTCCGGCTGGGGGATACACTACCGTCACTACGAGGGTCCCGACCTCGAACCTTACCGTAGGAGTGCATGACCTGAAGGTGACTGTGGAACCTAAGGAGTACGGGGACCCGCTTCCCGAAGACAACACCTATAGGATGAAGTTCTCTGTAATCCCGCTGGTCGAGGCATTTATCGATGTAGAGAGGGAGATGATCCAAGGAAGGGAATACTTCGTGAAGGTCTACATCCCGAACCCTTCGGGCGACGCGCTCGATCTCAGAGTGAGGCTGTTCGTTAACGATACTGAGATAGGAGCACAGAGAATCTACGTTCCCCCCAAATCCATATCTATGGCTGAGTTCCCCTTCACTCCTCCGTCAGCTGGGACCTTCAAATTGACTGCCCTGATAACGAGGGGGGAGAGGCCTTACAGCCAAGCTTCAGCCAAGGTGCACGTTAAACCGTCATGTGATGTCCATGTCAAGGAGGTCTCGATCCCTAAGAGGGTTCAGAGGGGCGAGGTTCTCTCTAGTAAGATCAGGGTGGCGAACGAGGGTCCATCTCCCTCTAGAGTCAATGTCTCCGTGTACGTGGACGACATGCTGATCGACTCCCAGCTTCTCGATACCTTACCTCCCAAGGGAGAGAGCTTCGCCGATGTGGAGATCCCAACCTTGGAGCTGGCGGTCGGGAATCACACGTTAACGGTCTCTCTTATACCCTTAGATGGGGTGGATGTGGACAGGGCGGATAACGATCACTCGCTCTCGTTCCAAGTCATGCCTCTCCCAGTCTCCCTGTCAGCCTCGCCCTCCGACGGGACGATAGAGGTCAACCTAACTAACGTCGGCGGCGTGCTTGGAACGTTTGATATCGTCCTGCTCAGGGAGGGAGAGGAGATCGATCACAGCTCCGTCACACTGGATCCTAGCTCCAGTCAACTGATAGTGTTCAAGGGAGTGAGCCCAGGCAACTACACCGTCACGGTGCTGAGCTATGGGGTGGCGGTCGCCTCTGCTGCTGTCGCCGTCGACTTTCCGGCACCCAGTGAAGGGATTTCACCGTATTGGGGACTGGTAATTGGAATAGTGGTCGCTCTCGTAGCCTATTTCGCCTTCACCAAGTTCAGGAGGAGGAAATGGCCGGCCTCCTGAAATTTTTCCCATTTTAACGCGATTTTCGATCGTTCACTATCCCTCCCTCTCATAATAAATGGGAGGTCCTATGAGAGGAGTGTTCCTTCTGGTCCTGCTTCCTGCCGCTCTGGCTGCCTCCCTAATGATCGATCCTGCTCTCTACCCGATAGCAGCCGCAGCAGTGTACCTACTGGCGTGGTGGAGGATGGGGAGATGAGAGCTTCCATGGAGAGGGCCCTCCTAATGGCGGCGGGTTTGGCCCTCATACTTTACTCGATCAATGGACCAGTCAGCAGGGCCATGAAATCACTAGATGAGAAGAGATCCATAAATTGCGTAAACACAGCCATCAGATCCATAGATTTGGCCATAACCAATTCGCTAGGGGGAGGACTCTCGGAGACTTACGTGTACCTCCCGTGTAAGGTGAGCTTTTCCTGCAGCGGACATCTAGTCAAGGTGAGCTCGGGAAACGCCTCCGCCAGCCTCAGGTATCCCTTCGAGATCAGGTGCCATAGTGAAGCTGTGGGTCTCGGCAGGTTCGTCAGCGTTTGGCGGGAGCAGTACGTATCCTTGGGATGGGCGGGAGCATGGAGGAAGGATTGAGCGCCTCCCTCTCCCTCCTATCACTGATCGCGCTCCTATTAATCGTGCTACTCGTCCTGTCCTCCCTCATTCCTGCTCTCGAGAGCTACAGCTGTGATAGGATGGTCGAGGCTCGGCAGAAGTTAAGGAAACTCGCTGACTCACTGGACTTGGACGCTTCCGACTATCTGAAGAGGGTCGTGGGATGTTAGAGGAGTTCCTAGAGGCACTATTGACCATGTTCTTGGTGGTCTTACTCTTGATGGCTTTGGCAGGTGCTCTAGGTTGAAATGGCCACTTGCTGCGTTAATCTCAATTCTCATCGTGTCTTATGCCTTGGTGATCCCGACTAGAGTTCATCCCGGCTGGCAGGTGAAGTGGAAAGCTAGGGCATGCAGTGACCTCAAGAGGACGGTGAACGAGCTCGGGTACAGGGTCCTCCTTGGTCAATCGGGGCAGGGGGAGCTCGTAAGCGCATGTGGAGGAGAGGAGGGGATCTATTACTGCGTTCTGATACCCGGAACCTCGCCGTCTAAGAAGATGAGGGTTGGTTCACCATGAAGGAGCTTATCCTTATCCTTATCGCACTCCTCGTAGCCTCCTTCTTAGTCAGCGTGCCGCGCTCCGATGAGGACTGGTTCCTCTACATGGGGGAGTTGAGGATGTATGAGATAAGTGCGGAGGCCGACACGCTCAAAGCTCGATCCCTGATCTTCGCTAGGTCTTGGGTTGATAGGTGGCTCGCAGAAGTAAACGCGACGGCCTGCGAGGAGCTCCCCCTACCTCCGAACGGAAGTCTGTTCGTTCAACTCCTGAGGGAGGACATGACGAGTAAGGGTTTCTCCGTGATGGGAGATCTTCGTTACTCAATAGGCGAGTCAAGAGAGGGCGATGCCTCAGATAAGGCCTTCGGAGGCTACTGCAGGGATGGAGGGATAAAGGTCATTGCATCATCGAGGCTAACGATCAGGGATGATTTACTCGGCATCAAGGCGAGGAGGTACTTCGGTATCGAGGCCTGCCAGCCCACTGCTTACTTCCTCATCAGGGAGGTCCTCACTGATCTAAGACACCGGACCATAAGTATCGTCAGGGAAGCTTTCTCGAGTGAGGAGAACGTCACCGCAGCCCTCCAAGAGATGAGGGAGGAACTGGCCTCCCTCGTGAGGTACCTGAGGAGGAACCTAACCGATGAGGGGATAAGCCTCAGGCTCACCTACACCACCGAGTTCGCTGGAGAGGAGATCGCCATCGCCTTCAAGGCCGTTGTCTTCGACGAAGAGGCGATCATAATACGAGATGGAAGGTTGAGGAGGGGATTCTCCTGTATAAGGGAGTGGGAGATCAGAGTGAGGGGATCGTGAAAGTTTCCAATCGTTAGCGCGTTTATTCTCCTCCTTATCCCATAACCCCCGGTTGAAGCGATGAAGGCGCTCATCTATTCAGCTCTTGTAGTATTGCTCTTAATTACTCCCCTAGCGGTCAAGGCCCAAGATCCGTTTTCCAGCTTCGAGAGCGCAATAAACGAGTTGACTCAGAGCATTATAAACATACTCAACGTGTTGAAGGAGTCCGCGATCTCTATAGGGAGGGTCCTTGCTGGAACACTCATCGCCTTGGGAGTGGTGCTATGGGCGAGCGATATATTCACGTATAAAGGTAGGAAGCTTATCCTAGCTGGTATAATCCTGCTCATCCTTATGGAGCTCATCCCGTGAAGGTTAATAGGCACGATGGTAGGCCTCGCTTGGATAGCTCATGAAGAGGGTAGGCTTCGTCCAGAACGATCCCTTATTTGGTGAAGTCGAGAGAAACGTAGCGAGGGCCCTAGAGCTCGCCTCCAAGGTGGAGGCCGATCTCCTAGTCTTTCCCGAGCTGTTCAATACCGGCTACCTTTTCCTGAGTAAGGAAGAGGTCTCGAAGCTAGCTGAGGATCTAGAGGGACACACCGTGAGTGAATTGAGGGAGTTCGCCGAGGAGACATCCACTGCCTTGGTCGCCGGCTTCGCGGAGAGGGATGGCGACAAATTCTACAACTCTGCAGTGGTCATCGACGAAAAAGGTGATGTAAGGGGAGTTTACAGGAAGACCCACTTGTTCTTCGAGGAGAAGCTGTTCTTCGAGCCCGGGGATACCGGCTTCCAGGTGTTCCATGTGGCCGGTATGAGGGTAGGGGTAATGATATGCTATGACTGGAGGTTCCCGGAGGCAGCGAGGACCTTAGCCCTAAAAGGCGCCCAAGTCATAGCCCACCCCTCCAACCTCGTGCTCCCCTTTGCACCCACAGTAGACCTAGCTAGGGCCGTCGAGAATAGGGTTTATATCATCCTCTCGGACAGGAGCGGGGTGGAGGAGAGGGGAGGGAAGAGGTTCGAGTATGAGGGTAGATCCCTCATCGTGGATCCCAGCATGAAAGTGCTTGTCCAAGCCCCTAAGGAGGGGGAGCACGTGATGGTGGCGGAGATAGATCCTAAGCTCGCTGATAGCAAGAAGATAAATGAGCTGAACGATATATTCGGGGACAGGAGGCCTGAATTTTATGAGGGTCTCTGTTAGATCGCTGTCCATCCTTTCGATGGTCCTCCTGATCATCCCCGTCTCATTGATGGAGGCGAGTGACTCCCTTACGGTCAGGTCATACGTCGACTGCTACATAGCCAGCTGGGAGCCTGACACCCCTCACGCTAGCTCCCAAGTCCTCAGAGTATCCAGAACCGCAGTAGGCAACGACACCGTGGAAGCTAGAGCTCTTTTAAGGTTCGATATAGGTGAGATAAGATCGCACATACCTCAATATTCCAAGATACTCAACGCTAGTCTAGTGCTGACCACATATAACACGTCTAATCCCACTATTGAGGTCTGGGACGTGAGAGGAGAACCAGACATATTTGGAACGACCTGGAACAGTGTGAGATCGGGCCTCCCTTGGAGCAGCCCGGGAGGAGATCTCATAGAGAAGTGGGGTGAAGGAGCTGGTTCCTTCCCCCAAGCCGTGATAAATCTGACGTCATACGTCCAAGCTGCCGTCGACAATGAGTTGGAGAGCAGTGGCTGGCTCCTTATCAAGATAGCCGAGGGACAAGAGGGCTACTATGAGTTCTACTCGGAGGTAAGTGGGTCAAACGGGCCCGTTCTTACGATAGAGTATGAGGCCGCCTCGCTGGGCATCGTTCTCGAGGCCCCCGAGGTGGTGGTCACTCAAGGGAAGAACATAAGCATGAGGGTGTACGTGACGGGCCACCTCTCAAAACCGATAAACCTGTCTTTGGAGGGTCCCGACTTCCTCTCCTACGAGTTCTTCCCTCAACAGGGGTTCCCTCCGTTCAACAGCACCCTCAACTTGGAGGTTCAGGACACCGCTCCCGGGGGGGAGTACACGGTGGTCATAAGGGCCGAGGGCGTCATGGAGGCCTCAGCTCCGGTTAACCTCACGGTCCTCGAGAGGAAGGGCTTCTCGGTGGTGGGTCCCTCCCGAGTAGATCTAGTCGGCGGATTGGGGAGGAATGTGTCCCTGAGGGTCGTGCCCACGGGGAACTTCAGCGGTGAAGTATCCGCTGGGATCTTAGGCTCCCCCGAATGGCTGAACGTGTCCCTCTCTCCCCGGTCCGGCACCCCGCCCTTCAATGTCACGCTCTCCCTTACATCCCTCCACGGGATAGAGGCGTCAGGCGTCCTCTCCCTCGTGTTCACTGGAGCTAGGAACAAGGTTTACGAGATCAACGTGACCACCCGCGTCAGGAGGGTAGCCGTCTACTCGAACGACATAGACTGGAACCTCTCATCCGAGGACCTGATATCTGCTGCGAACTCCTCAGGAGTTACCCTCCACAGGATAAATTCCACGGACGAGTTCGGCAATTACGATGTGGTCGTCGTGCTGGGTGGTCACAAGGCTCCGACCGACAGTAACATGCCCTCAAACATCGCCGCCTCTCTGCTATCCGGCGCCGAGAAGGCTTCCCTCATAGAGGGAGGGCAGGTCGTACACGTGAGCTTGGAAGGCGATACCCTAGTGGTCGTAGTGGCCGGAGCAGATAGGTATAAGACCTCCGGGCTCCTTCAACTTGACCTCAATGGTAACGGTATTCCCTTAGCTCAGGAGCTTTTGGCAGGTGATCCCCGTGGAATACGAGGAGCTTGACGGTACAGGCGTTAAGATACCTAAGGTGGGCATCGGCACTTACCAGATAGAAGCAGCTCCTAAGGAGGAGGCGATAGCTGCGCTTAGAAGGGGCATCGAACTGGGAATGACGCTCATAGACACCGCGGAGATGTACGGGTGGGGAAAGGCTGAGGAACTGGTTGGCGAGGCCATAAAACCTTTCGACAGGGAGTCCCTCACCATCGTCACCAAGGTATGGGGGACCAACCTAGCCTACGAGTCGGTGAAGAGAGCTGCTAGGGCCAGCGCTGCGAGGCTCGGTACCTACATCGATATATACCTCATCCACTGGCCGAATCCATCCTACCCGCTCGAGGAAACGCTGAGGGCGATGGAGGAGCTGGTTAGCGAGGGCATCGTGAGATACATCGGGGTGAGCAACTTCTCACTGGATCTGCTGAAGAGAGCTAGGGAACTGCTGGAGCATAATGACGTGGTGACCAATCAGGTGGAGTATAGCCTTAGAGTGAGGGAAGCTGAGGAGGACTTGCTTCCCTACTGTCAGAGGGAGAGAATAACCCTCATGGCGTACAGCCCCCTAGACAGGGGGAGACTGGCGAAGAGACCACCTCAGAAGTTGAAGGTGGTAGCTGCTAGGCTGGGGAAGACCCCGGCTCAGGTGGCGATAAACTGGCTCATATCCAAACCGATGGTGGTGGCAATTCCGAAGGCATCCCGCGTGGATCATGTAGAGGAGCTAGCTGGATCGGTTGGATGGAGGATACCCGATGAGCTGGTGAGGGAACTGGATGTACTGGAGGAGAGATCGAGATGGCCGAGGTCGTGAACATACTATTGGATTATCCCAGACATAATCTGGCGGCTCACTTGACGGCCATACTCTCTTTCATACAGGAGAAGAGGAAGAAGAAAGGTCTGTTCAGCAGGAAAGAGGAGGTCCTCGACTCCATTAGGTTGGGGTACGTTCCCCTGAAGGGAGCCTCAGTGGACGGGCTCTCAGTGGTGATAGACAGGGCCTGCTCCCTAGAACCTGTTTACAGGTTAGAGGATGTGGGAGCTTGGGAGTCAACCCTCTCCACGCTGAGAACGGCCATAGATCACAGGACCTTCGCATCTAGGGTGTCCGCCTTATCTTCCTTCAGGCCTCCCAGTGAGGAGGTGAGATTGGAGGGAATCGCCCCCAGCTTCCTGTTCCCTCTGCTGATTAGGACGACCGAAGTTGACCTGTGCATCCAAGTCGGCCGCGAATGCGATCCCCTCTCCTCCAGAGAGGTGAGGTCCCTGATGGGAAGGTTGGACGAGCTGGAGTCCTTCCTTAAGAGGCTCACTCGGCTCGCGTCTGAGGTGAGGCTCTCCTGCGACGAGATGGTGAGGGAGTTGGACTCGTGGATTGAGAGGTATCCACCGGACTCGAGCCTCAGGAGGGAGTATCAGCACGAGAGGAGTCGAATAGAGGGAGCGTGCTCTTCCCTGATTTCGAGGATAGAAGGCGCTGCGAGGGCGTACGAGGAACTGGTCAGCACGCTGAGATCCGCGCCCCCCATAGGAGAGATTCTCCTACCGGTCTATCTGGTGGAGACAAAGGGGAAGGCTAGGAGGAGATTTCTAGTATCCAATCTCAGGTTCAAGACCCCGGGACTGACTCACAGGATCAAGGACCTCCTGGGGAGGTTCGACTCGCTCTTCGACGAGACCGAGGTGAACAGGAGGCTCTCCTCAATACTCAGGGTGGATAGGATAAAATGGGGGAGTAACCTCCTGTCTGAGGACCTGAGGGAGATCGTTTACGGTGAGCTGGCTATCCTGCAGGAGGAGGGGTTCATAGATGAGGAATACGTAGACTCCATAGCCGAGCTCCTCTCCAAATCCCTCCTCTAGTGACCATATTTTTAAGTCCGGCCGGATAAGGAGTCCTATGTCCCCCAAGCTGCCGAAGCCCGGGCTGCGCACCATTGATGGGATCCTCCTTTACTTGGAGCACGCTGGCCCCAACCTCGCCACTCTGACGCCCGTGGAGAGGGTCGTCTCCTCCGAGCAGAGCAAAGCGGGACAGCTGGTGGAGGTAGTTGATTTCCCTTTCTACGGGAGGTCGCTCTTCATAGAGCACATAGTGATGCTCTCCCTGTACGATGAGTTCATCTATCACGAAACCCTCGTTCATCCGGCCTTACTATCTGTTGAGAGGCCTGAGAGGGTCCTGATAATAGGTGGTGGAGACGGAGGTGCCCTGAGGGAGGTACTAAAGCATCCCGTTGAGGAGGTCACCATGGTGGAACTGGACAGATCGGTCATAGATCTGGTGACGAGGCATTTACCTGAGGTACCAGCTGGTGCCTTCGATGACGACAGGCTGAAGCTCGTGATCGGTGATGGGAGGGCTTACGTGGAAAGCTTGGAGGAGAAGTTCGATGTGGTCATCCTCGACCTGACTGACCCTTACGGACAGGCCGCTAGACTATACACTAGAGAGTTCTACGGAAAGGTGAGGAAGATCTTGAGGGAGGGCGGCCTCATGGTGACTCACAGCACCGGACTGCACATAAACAGGTTGGCTTTCCAGAGGGTGTACAGGGCCGTAAGGGAGGCGTTCCTCAAGTACGCTTTGGCGAGAGCCTACATCCCATCATTCACCGATGATTGGACGTTTTCCTTCGGATCCGACTACGTGGTACCTCCAGATGTAGGGACCGAGGTTCTGGCGAGGAGGTTCAGGGAGAGGGGATTGGAGGGGAGGACCAAGTTCTACTCACCTGAGATGCATCATTCCCTGTTCCAGCATCCTGTGTTCGTTCAGAAGATACTGGAGGAGGAAGTAGAGCCGAGCACGGATGATAATCCCGCCGAGATAGAGGAGTGAGTGACCCTCATCCGTAAAGGGACCTGTAGGACGATTCGAGATCGAGGAGGTCTATCCACCTCCTCAGCCTTTTCCTGAGCTGCCCCACGTCCTCGCTCATCGAGCTTAGGAAGCGATCTAGCACTTCCTGAAAGTACGGATTCTCCTTAATGAGGTCTTCCGTCAGGGATTCACTCTGGAGTAGTGAGGAAGCTCCCAGCCTGAGGAACCACCTGAGGGTCGTGGTCTCGAGCGACTTGATTACATCGGCCTCACCTTCGGAGGATGAGAGGAAGGCGTGCAGGATGAGATGAATGAGGGCGAGCCATGCCATGGCCCTATCATGATCCTCGACGCTTACAATCACGTGTTCAAATGGAAAGAGGGAGGATGATATCTCCAGTTCCCTCTCCGCGTTGACGATAGGGATAAGGGCTGCTCTCCCCTTAGATAGATCCCTCAGCCCGGGTCCGAAGAGAGGATGTATAGATACAGTCTCTATGCCTCTCTCACTGGCCTCCCTCATCGAAGGAACCACATGCGACTTGACCGACGAGACCTCGACTATCGTTCCCCCATTCATCTTGGCGGATACATCTCGAATCACCGAGGGGGTAGCAGATATAGGAACGGAGATGACCACCACATCGTACAAGAGAGGACCTCCCAAGCTCTCTATAGGTCTACCCCCTATCCGATCAGCCAGTCGAGAGGACCTCCCTTTATCCACATCGTACACTGAGACCGAGTGCTCTCTAACCAAGTACTCTGCCAAGACGCTGCCCAAGGCCCCAGCTCCCACAACTAGGACTTCCAAGACTGGAGGGCCTCCCTCAGGAGTCTCAATCCCTGATCTGCATCGGGACTGGCGTAAGTGATCCTCAGCCTGTCGTTGTAGGGACCGAACCCCGATCCAGGTGCGACAGCTATCTTCTTATCCTCCAACAGTCTGAATGCGAAGTCCATTGAGTCGAAGTCATCAAGCTCCACCCTTGGAAAGAGATATAGCGCTCCATCAGGTCTGTTCATCTGGAGAGGAGCTCCCTCAAGTTTCCTCATAGCCAAGTCAAGGTAGGAGATCATGTGCCCCATTACCCTCGGGATCCAGTCGCCAGCTGACTCCAAGGCCGAAGATCCAGCCTCTTGGATGAACTCAGGGACGTTCGTGATTGTCAGGCCGATGAACTTGGCCAGCTTCCTCACCTTCTCCTCGTCCCCCTGCACGTATCCCAGCCTGAAGCCGGTCATGCCGAAAGCCTTCGACAGGGTGTTCACCGATATAGTGTTCTCGTACACCTTGGAGGGGGGAACCCTCTCCGAGAACGATAACTCCGCATACGCGTCGTCACTGATTAGAAGTGCATCCGTCTCCCTCAAAACCTCTGCCAAGGATTCAAGTTCCTTCTTGGACCACACCTTCCCGTCGGGATTGTTGGGAGAGCAGAGGATGAAGGCTCTAACTCCCTCGAGCTTCTCGACCTCCTCAGTTGAATCGATCTCGACCATCTCTAAGGAGAGATGGGATGCCATTCCCCTGTAGGCAGGCCAAGCAGGGAGCAGCACTCCCACCCTGTCACCCGGTCTGAGGAAGGTGGACAGTATAGAGAAGATCGCGTACTTGGATCCCGGCGTAGGTATTACCTCCTCCGGATTGACGTCAATGCCGTCCCTGCGTGAGAGCCACTCGCTGGCAGCTTCCCTGAACCTGAAGGTGCCAGTTGAGGTGCCGTACCTCGTTTCCCCCCTCTTTATAGCCTCCACTAAGGAATCCAAGACCGCTGGCGGGAAGGACCATGGAGGCTCACCCACTTCGAGGTGGTAAACCCTGGTGCCGGACCTCTCGATCTCCTTGGCCCTCCTGAAGACCTCCACGTGCGGTCCTGCTCCGCCACCCTCCGGGATCTGAGCCCTGATGGAGGAGGAGATCAGGAAGCTGAAGATCCTCCTGCAATCCAGCTGATCCAGCCCCCTCTCCCTACACTTGGCTGAAACCTCATCCCAAAGCCTAGTCTCTACGGCCTCGTCCTTGACTGGAAGGCCTCTCTCCCTCTTCAACTCAGCTATCCGCCTGACCAAGGACATCCTCTCGGCATACAACTCCACTAATCCGAGGGTTACCTCCCTCACCCTCGCTCTCAGGTCCTCCATCAACTTCACCTCAGCACCTTGGGTATGAGGCTGGCCCTGATCGCGTGATCGGCGAGCACGAAGGCCAGCATGCTCTCGACCACCACGACAGCCCTCGGCACAATGCATGGATCGTGCCTCCCTTTAACCCTTATCTCCACTTCCCTCATCTCCTCAAGGTCTACGGTACGCTGTGGCTTGGCTATGGACGAGGTGGGCTTGAAGGCGACCCTGACCACGACCGGCTCTCCTGTGGTAATGCCGCCTATGACACCACCGTGATCGTTCTTGGCGTAGGCGACTTTCCCATCCCTTATTACCAGCGGATCGTTGTGCTCCGATCCCCTCATCCTCGCCGCTTTGAAGCCAGAGCCGAACTCCACTCCCTTGACGGCCGGTATGGAGAACATGGCCTTCGCCACATCGCCCTCTATGGTATCGAAGAGAGGTTCGCCCAAACCGGGTGGCACATTCAGAGCTACGGCTTCAACCACCCCTCCCACACTATCCCCCTCCCTTCTGGCACTCTCTATGGCTTCGGCCATCCTCTTGTAGCTCTCCTCGTTGGGGGCCCTAACTGGGTTCCTATACCTGTACTCCTTAGCCTCGTCCAGCGTGAAGTCTGATGCCCTCTCGCCCCCTATCTCCAGCGAGTAAGCTATAACCTCCGTCCCGATACTCTTAAGGAGCTTCCTCGCTATAGCTCCCCCCATGCACATCGAGATGGTCATTCGACCT
This sequence comes from Thermoproteota archaeon, assembly GCA_030130125.1. Taxonomy (NCBI): domain Archaea; kingdom Thermoproteati; phylum Thermoproteota; species Thermoproteota archaeon. Next base: position 91,216 of record JARZZM010000001.1, on the reverse strand, counting down.
GAGAACCTACCTCCACCTCTGTAATCGTTGTAGCCCCCGTACTTGAGTCTAGCCACGTAATCAGCATGCCCGGGCCTTGGGGTCCTCAGGAACTCCTCGTAGTAGGAGGAAACGATGTCCTCGTTTCGCACTATCATCGCGATTGGAGCACCTGTGGTTCTCCCCCTGAAGACCCCGCTGAGGATCCTCACCCTATCCGCCTCCGACCTGCTAGTGGTGTACTCGGACTGGCCAGGCCTCCTTAGATCGAGCAGCTCCTGCACATCAGACTCATCCAGCGGAAGCCCGGCGGGAACTCCCTCCACAACGGCTCCCACCACGTCCCCATGGCTCTCTCCGAAGGATATCAGGCGCAGCTCCCTGCCCAGCACGTCCCCAGCCATCAGATCACCTCACGGATTGAAAGGTCTTATCCTGACGAAATCTAGATCGGAGTCCTGATATTTCAGAGCGATACTCGCTCCCATCTTTGAGATCAGGGTGTAGAAGTTAATTACAATGGTCTTCACAGTCCCTGGCTGCAGGGTGTCCACATCCACCAGCTCGACCTTCCTGTCCAAGGTCAACCTATCGCCAGCTTCCCCGAGTCTCACGAGGTGGGGATCGTTCCCTCCAACCTTCACTTGGCTTAGGGGGGAGAGTTGAGCTTCCAATTTGAGGGGAACCGTTTCCCTATCGCCCACGTTGGTTACCTTGGCTATAACTGTAACCCCATACCCGTCCCCTATCCTCCTAGTGGCTATGGTATAGTTGGCTATTAGGGGAACGGGGACCCCCTCCATGCTCACGACGAAGAGTGGGAAGTCGCTGTAATACCAGCCTATTTGATCGGTCAGCCACGACAGATCGGGAACTTCGCCCGGCATGAAGAAGTTCGTGGTCTCCATGTAGAAGTAGCTAGCCCCATCCAGCTCGAACTCCAAGGAAGCGGGTCCCTCCCCCAATTTTCTCTGGAGATCCAGAAGATCAACGAGAACCACTGGTGCCCCTTCAAAGTCTATCACATCAGCCTTGACGCGAGGCCACCTCACCAGCTCAGGATTCATGTATACAGCGGCCGCAGCGTGAGTGGGCATTATCAGAAGAGCTGACTTGTAGCCCATCTGCTCGTAGAGGGATATGAGGAGTATTGACAGGTCCTCACAATCGCCGTTACCCCTGTAAAGGGTCTCTAACGGGTAGCTGGGGTAATCCCCGGTGGGGGAGAACTCGTTTGCTAACGAGTACTTCAGGCTCTGGATGAAGGAGGCGACGAACCAGAGCTTCCTGTACTCGTCCATTCCCTCGCTCTCTGCAATGGATTCGAGCTTTTCTACTAGTTTGGAGATGTAAGGATCATCGTGGGGCGTCCTGACCATCAAGTACCATGTGAATATCAGGGTCTCCCTGCTCTCATTGAACTCAACCACTTTCATCCTCGGTTTGACTCTGAGGAAGTCTATTAGAGGTAAGGGAACATCTAGAGAGAACTCGTAGTCCTTGCCCACCTTGGGGGGGAACCTCCACTTGAAGTGGAGCGAGGTAGTATTCCTCCTCTCTTTTTCAGAGAGAGGGGGTGCTATCCTCACCTCCCTATCAACCACGAAGTCCGCAATCCCTTTGTCTAGGAGGGACTTGACGGCTTGGAGGGTCTCCTTCCTAGTGTGACCCGAGATGACCAGAGCGTCCCTCCCATCAATGGAAGAGAGGACGAAAGTCCAGTATCCCCTCACATTCATGAGAGCCTGTGACTCCTCTCGAGGTAGCAGCTTCCTAGAGAGGTGTCCCGCACCCTTAGCGAGTGGCCCACCTAGGACGAAGTAGAGCTCGTAACCATCGGAAGGCTTAATGGACCTCTCCACTTTCATGCCAAGTTCCGAGAGGGCCGCCTTCAATACATCTGCGGCCTTGGAATCGAACTCATTGGCTATTATGAGGACCTTACGCTTCTGCGGGGATGCTTGGATTGGGAGGGCTTGTGATGCAAGCAAGAGCGTCAGGAGTAATGCTGCGAAGATTAGTCGCATAGGTTAGAGGAGCAGCCAGCGTTAAAAAGTGAACTGTATGCAGCTGGCAGGACTCCCTAGACTTAGAGGGCTCGAAAAATAGGAGAGAAATTACGGGCCGTAGCTCTCCAAGACCTCCTCCTCGGGAGGCGGTGAGGGTATCAGGCCCTTCTCCATGAGAAGCTTAGTTGCTTCTCTGGCATTCTTGATTATATTCACCGCCCTCTCGTAGAGCTCGTTCCTGCTGAGGATCTTCCTAGCCACGCCCTGCTTGATGGACTGCTCAGCCGCTGCTACCGCCTCCAGCGGGTATACCTCCCATTCGTCCATGGTCGGGAGTATGTACTCCTCGTGTATTCCCTTTTCCTCGGCGAACTTGGCTAGGGCGTCTCCAGCGGCTATACACATCTCGTCGGTTATGGTCCTCGCCCTCACATCGAGAACACCTCTGAAGATAGCGGGGAATCCGAGGCTGTTGTTCACCTGGTTGGGGAAGTCGCTCCTTCCAGTGGCGACGATCCTAGCCCCAGCCTCCTTGGCCTCCCAAGGCCATATCTCAGGGACGGGATTGGCGCACGAGAACACTATGGCATCGTCGTTCATCAGCTTGATCCACTCGGGTTTAATAACACCGGGTCCAGGTCTGCTCATTCCTATGACAGCATCGGCCCCCTTGAAGGCCTCCTCTATAGTTTTAACGTTCTCATCATTGGTCTTCATGGCCAGATCGTACTTCCACGGGTCCTTCTCCTTTATCTCGTCCATATCAGGTCTGTCGCGATAGAGGGGCCCCTTACTGTCTATCATCACGATATGTCCTGGAGGCACTCCCGCCTTTATCAGGACTATCGCTCCCCTCACGTTGGACGCGCCCGCACCGTAGAAGACTATCTTGGCTTGCTTCATGTCCTTACCAACTAGTTTAAAGGCGTTCTTGAGACCCGCATATACCACAGTTGCAGTACCCTGCTGATCATCATGCCAAACGGGGATCTCAAGCCTCTTCCTCGCCTCTTCCAGTACGTAATAGCACTTCGGCTTCTCGATATCCTCTAGGTTGATCCCTCCAAAGTTGGGTTCGATCCATTCCAAGAGTTTGAGCATCTCATCCGGCTTGTGAGCCCTAACAACCAATGGAAAGGCATCAACCCCCCCTAGGTATTTGAACAGGAGGGCCTTACCCTCCATCACGGGTAGACCTGCTTCCGGACCTATATTACCGAGGCCCAGAACTCTGGTGCCGTCGCTCACGACGGCAACGTAATTCCACCTGTTGGTGTGGTAGAAGGATTGCTCAGGATCCTCCTTTATCACCTTGCACGAGGCTGCAACGCCAGGTGTGTACCAAATGGCGAAGTCGTCCACATCCCTGACAACGCATTTGGGCATGACCTGAACCTTGCCCTCGTAAAATGGGTGATATGCGAGGGCTAGCTTAGAAGGCTTTTCAGCCTTCTTAAGAAGCTCCTCAACAGTCGGCTTGTGCTCGGACATATGAAGCACCATGGTTCAGTTCAAAGTATATTTGAAATAGTTTCCTTTTTTCATGTGTGAAATGGTCCGCGAGAACTCGGCTTCTTCTCGCTTCTTCTCAACCCAGCAAGTCGCTCAGTACTTCTATCGTGAAGTCGACCTCCCTCCACTTCATATACGGATGAAGTTTTAACATGAGGCTGTTAGCGGCTAGCTCCTTGGTCCTCCCCATGGCGGTGAGCACATAGCTCACTGGCTCGGAGGTGCCCTGTGACATGTAGAGTCCGCGTGAGCTCGCCTCTAGTATAAGGGCTCCGGCCCCCTCCCTCACTGAGAAGTTGATTGTATCCACCGAGTCCGGTGGGCTATTCATCACTACATCAGTGCCCTCCAGCTCCCTAGATATCCTGTCCCTCATCCTCTTCACCTCCTCCCATTTTTCGGGGGATCCGAACAGCTGTAAGGCTTTGTGGAAACCTGCCAAAGCAGGTATATTTACATCGACAGGAGTTAGCAGTTGTATCCCAGCGCTTCCAGACATTATGGGTTCCAGATCCAAGTCCTCCCTGACGTAGAGGAGGCCAACCCCTCTCGGGCCGTAGATCTTGCTTCCACTGATGGAGAGGAGGTCCACCTTAGATAGGTCTATGAGAACTCTTCCCAAAGCATCGCAGGCATCCACGTGCAGGAGAACTCCTTTATCCCTAGTTATGTCAGAGATCGCGTCCAGATCGTGGATCGCACCTGTCTCCTGATTCACCATCTGGACGCTGACCAGAATCGTCTCCCTATCAATTAGCCTCTCGAGTTCCTCAACCCTTACGTGACCGTCCTCATCGACTGGAGCCGTCCTCACCTCAAGTACCTGGGATAGATCCTCTAGGAGACCGAGCACGCTCCTGTGCTCAACTGAACTAGTCACCAGATTGCCCCTCTTACCGAGGAACTTGATGATGCCCCTCAAGGCTAGGTTATTGGCTTCCGTTCCACTCCCCACTATCGTAAAATCGCCATCGGAGTTAAGCAAGGAGCTCAGGTACTCCAGCACCTCTTGGATGAACTGATAAGCCTCCAGACCAGGTCCATGCGGTACCTTTGGGGATCCGTAGGCCTTCTTGTTGAAGAAGGGGATGAGGAACTCTACGACCTCGTCCGGGGGCCTGGGTGAGAGTTCGTTGTCCAAATACACCCTCATGTTAACTCCAGATACCTTACTCCCCGATCTCTAAAGTCTTTACCTTACACTGAACTATATTCTCGGATGGAGTTACCCCTAGTTCTCCCTTCTACTGGATTGAAATAGTTGGAAGGGTCCTGACGATCCTATTGAAACGTTATGAAACGATATCAAGCAATTTGTATTTATAACGTTGGTGGAGGGATCTGCGGTGGTGGCCTTGAGAATCTTCGGATTGATGGTGGGTAACGCTCTCGCCTACCATGTAGGGCTGGTGCTGACCCTGATGGGATTCGACGGAGGAGTCGGCATACTCATGGCCACCACTAACTTGGCCATGGCCTACCTCCTTGCCAAGTACGTTCAGGGACTGCAGAGGTCCCTCACCACCTAGGGATTATATGATCTCCTCCCTCTCTCATTCGTATGAAGGGATTTTCCGGAGTAATAGTTCCGATGATAACCCCCTTCAATGAGGACCTTTCCATCGATGAAGAGGCCCTGAGATGGCTCGTTTCATTTCTAAGCGAGAAAGGAGTTGACGGCATCTTCGTCAACTCGACTACAGGGGAATTCGTTCACCTGAGAAGGGACGAGATGCTCGACATAGTGAGGATAAGTCTGGATACTGTTGAGGGACCCAAGATACTTCCTGGAATAAGCTCAAATTACACGGAGGAGGCCATCTCGCTCGGCAGGGAGATGAAAGACCTAGGGGCAGACGGCGCCGTGGTTATGCCCCCTTACTTCTTCAAGCTCAAGGAGGACTGGCTTCTTCACCACTTCAGCAGGATAGCCAACTCCTTGGATTTACCGCTCATCATATACAACATACCGTCCCTCACTGGGAATGACATCCCCGTGAGCGTCTACGTCAGGCTTGCTGAGGAGTTCTCCAACGTGGTAGGCGCGAAGGTGACAAAGGACAGCGTCTCATACATGCGCAACCTCGTGGTCAGGGTGAAATCCGTCAGACTGGACTTCTCGGTGCTGACCGGGATGGATGACCACTTGCTCAACACCCTAGCCCTTGGAGGGGACGGCGGGATCATGGCCCTAGCCAATGTTGCCCCCGAGATCCACCTGTCGATACACCGGTCGTGGCTCTCCGGAGATCTCAAAGGCGCCGTGGAAGGGTTCAGAAAACTCGCGAGTCTTGCTAAGATATATGACTTCGCATCTTCGTTCCCGACCGCGATAAAGACTGCCCTGTCTATACTAGGAGCTCCGGTAAAGGAGGTGTGCAGGCCCCCTCTCATGGTAGAATCCGCCGAGGTTAGGGCGAAGATAAGGGAGGTATTAGAGGAGGTGGGAATCTCAATCGAGTAGAGACCTGTAGAGGGCGGTGACCGCTGCAACCTGAGCGGCAACTGAGAACACTGTACCCGAGAGCACATCCCCGGTGTAGAGGAGGTAGCCGAAGAGTGAGCCGCTCACTAGAAAACCGAGGCCGTAGGCTGTGTTGAACATACCATAAGCCGTTCCTCTCACCTCCATTGAGACTAGATCTGACACTGCTGCTCTGTAGATGGACTCCTGCATCCCATATATCACTCCGAAGAAGATCACCGCCAAGAGCACATTGCTTCCTCCCATCAGGGTGGCTATGGATGGTATTGGCGAGAGCAGGAACGGCAGGTACAGCACCTTCCTCCCCATCCTGTCGTAGGCGAGGCCCGCCAGCGGAGCGGAGATCGCATCCACCGCCTGCATGAGTACATAGAGGTAGGCGGCCATCCAAGGGGAAAAGGCCTCGCTGGAGGTAAGCACAATTAGGGAGACATGAATCAGACCGGCCGTGTTCAGGAAGACCGCTAGCGTGTATATCCAGAAGTTAGTCGGGAGGTCAGATAGGCTGAACTTGGTCCTCTTCCCCGAGGGGATCACGGCCCTGAACCTGTAGTAGATGTAGAGGATCGAGGTTAACAGGACGAGATAGGGGATCAGGAGCGAGAGGAAGGCCGAGGAGTAGTCGTTGGGTCGGAGGAGTAAAATCGTGCCCAGCAGCGCCGGTCCAGCGATGGCACCTACCTGATCCATGAGTTCGTGCAAGCCGAACGCCTTCCCGGCGCCAACCCCCTTGGACACTGCAGAGATTAGGACATCCCTCGCTGGAGATCTGAGTCCCTTAGCGACCCTTTCAGCGAAGATCAGGGCCACGGCCACAGGCCACAGGTTGGTCAGGCCGAGGAGGGGTATCGATACTATTAGGCCGTAGCCTAAGAGATAGAGGGCCCAGTAAGCGCCCGTGATGTCGGCCAACACACCACTGACAAGCCTTAGGGACAGTCCAACGAACTCGGAGACGCCGAAGACCAGTCCCACCACTAGGGCGGTAGCACCTAAAGCTCCCAAATAGGATGGGGCTACCGCCCTAGCCCCTTCATAGATCACATCCCCCACTAGGCTCACGAGTCCAAACAGGATAATCGCTTTGTAGACCTCCCTCCGCTGCAGTTCCGTATCCACCACCCCACTACCACTTAAGACTCCTCTCCACATTCCTCAACGAGTCCAAGTACCACGGAAGGGTCACTAGAATCGAGATCATCTCGGGAACCGCTTCGCCACACGGGCAGGCCCCGGACAGTTGCAGCGCCCAAGAGACCGCAATCACTACGGTGGAGATCACTGGGTAGTTCTTCCTCCCCTCGCAACTGTAAATTATAGCTGCTATGGCGATCCCCAAGAAGAAGAACAGAGATACTAGGAAGTGGAGCCCCCCGTATACCTCGTCGAAGGTCCCTACCAGCATCAGGAAGTAGCCAGATGCTGCCATGAGCTTCGAAGTATGGGGGTACTTCCTAATCATGTAGAGGACGGAGTAGAGAATCATCAAGAGTCCTCCCGTGACGAGGCCCACGTTAAACAGAGGAGCCACGGGGCTCTTTAGGGAGTGACCTAGATCGCTGAGGGCGTTAGCCTCCCACCGAAACCAAGGGGAAAAGGCTATCGAGAGGAAGACAAGGAACAGTGGAACCGCGAATGCCCCTACTCCTAGAACCAAGGATTTAAACCTCATATACGGAAGGAGCGGGGAGAGGCTAAAAAGTTGAGGAGCCTCCCCTCAGATCCGGCGGCAAGAACTCCTCCGTGAACTCCCTGAGGAACTCCTCCAGATCCATGGACCCAAGGTTCCCCTTGCCCTTGCGCCTCACCGCCACCTTACCAGACTCTACCTCCCTGTCACCTATCACTAGGAGGATCGGTACCTTCTCCAGCTCGCTCTCCCTTATCCTGTACCCAAGGGTCCCTCTAGCGTCGTCCAGATCAGCCCTTATCCCAGCACTGAGCAGGCGATCTAGAACCTCCCTCGCCCTGTCCAGATGCCTCTCCGCTACGGGCAATACCCTCGCCTGAACCGGGGCTAGCCAGAGGGGAAAGTTCCCGGCGTAGTGCTCGAGCAGTATGCCGAAGAACCTCTCTATAGATCCTAGGAGGGCTCTGTGTATCATAATGACGGTCTTCTCACTCCCGTCGGCGTCTACGTAAGTGACATTGAACCTCTTGGGGAGGTTGAAGTCGAGCTGTATGGTGCTCAGCTGCCACTCCCTCCCTATGGAGTCCACGAGCTTCACATCTATCTTGGGTCCATAGAAGGCGGCCTCACCCTCCATCACCTCGTACTCGTATCCCTTCTTCCTTAGAGCCTCCTCCAAAGCTGATTGAGCCCTGTTCCAGTCCTCCTCGCTTCCCATGTACTCATCGGGACGCCTCGGGTCCCACGTGGAGATCTCCACCTTGAACTCCTCGAAGCCGAAGGATCGCATCAGGTACTCGTCCAGCTCTATGACCTTGAATATCTCCTCCTCCAGCTTCTTCGGGGTCGTGAAGATGTGAGCATCGTCTTGGGTGAATCCTCTAGCCCTGAGCAGGCCATGTAACACTCCGGATCTCTCGTACCTGTACACCGTGCCGAGCTCGAACAGCCTCATTGGGAGCTCCCTGTAGCTCCTCCTCTTGGACTTGTACACGAGTATGTGGAAAGGACAGTTCATGGGCTTGACCGCGTGCTCTATCCCCTCCTTCTCGAAGACATACATGAAGTCCCTGTAGTAGTTGAGGTGACCTGAGGTCCTCCAGAGGTTGGTGTAGGCTATGTGGGGTGAGTAAACGAGCTCGTAACCCCACTTCAGGTGGACCCTTACCAAGAAGTCCTCTATCACCCTTCTTATTCGGGCCCCCTTGGGGTGCCAGATCACTAAACCTGGCCCTATCAACTCGGAGGGCATGGAGAAGAGGTCGAGTTGCGGGCCTACGATCCTGTGATCCCTCTTCCTCGCCTCCTCCCTCATCTTCAGGTAGCGCTTCAGCTCCTCCTCTGTGGGGAAGGATATTCCGTAGACCCTCTGCATCACCGGGTTCCTCTCATCTCCCCTCCAGTAGGCCGAGGAGGCATGAAGGACCTTGAGGGCCTTCACGTAACCGGTGTAGGGAAGATGAGGTCCCCTGCACAGGTCCACGAACTCCCCTTGCCTGTAGACCGAGACCATATCTTCGTCCATCTCCTCGAGGAGTTCCACCTTGTACACCTCGTCCATGCTCCTGAATAGCTTGATGGCCTCTTCCCTCTCCATCTCTTCCCTGATCACTGGAAGGTTCTCCTTCACAATCCTCCTCATCTCCTCCTCTATCCTCTCCAGATCCATTGAAGAGAAGGATCTTCCTCCGAGATCGAAGTCGTAGAAGAAGCCCTCCTCTATAGCAGGGCCTATTCCCAGCTTCGCCTCTGGGAAGAGCCTCTTCACCGCCTGGGCCAGTATGTGGGAAGAGGTGTGCCAATAGGTCTCCCTGCCCTCGGGGGAGTTGAAGTTCAGCACCTCTATCGTCCCTACTCCCTCGCGAACGATCCAAGTGAGGTCCACGAGCCTGCCATTCACCTTAGCCACAAGTCCAGACTCGGGGGGGATCTGCTCGAGTATGCTCTCGCCTATTTTGGCCTCCAGCTCCCTCCCATCCGGCAATCTCAGCTTGACCATGGTAGACACCTCCTCAAGGAGACGGGGTCTCGCCTCAGGGGATTGGCGATGCGATCTCTCCCCAGTAATGAGAGATCAAGGAGGGGGTCACGGCGTGGGAGAAGTTTCTCGATCCCTCCTCAGCGAGATCACCTCTCCGCCATCACTCGATTTTCAATTTATAAAGGTATCTGGATCCCTCGGCTGATGTCCGGGATCTAGGGGAAGTAGGTGATTCTCCGGGTCGGATCCATTCCACTAATAAGTAAGCGGAGGGAGTAAGTCCTCGGGTGAAGGGAACGGCCGTCCCGGAGATAGTGAGGTTCGCCGCGGAAAATACCACTTCCGTTGGCGACGTCTTGGGATTGGGCGCGGATCAGAGGACGGGGTGGGCTAGAGGATTGCTTCCCAAAGGCCCAGTGGACGGCACGGTGTTCTACGCTGGCGAGATGTACCCAGTGATGGGATACGCGGAGGGGGCCTTCAGGGCTTTGAAGAGGCTGGAGGGTTTCATGGACATCAACTCCCTAGCAAAGGTCGGGCCAATCATGAGGAAGCTCGGGATATACACCGTTGGTGCCAAGGCATTGTGGGGTCGAGTCAACGAGAAATATGAGAGGGGTTTGAGAGACGCTATCTACGTGCTTAAGAACCTCGGAATTGAGGTCGGCTACCTCTTCGAGGACGAACCTCCCTCAGGCGTAGCGCTGCACACTTACGGGCTGCTGAGGGAGTTCAAAGAGCACGCGGAGTGGGTCCACCGGAGGTTCAGGGAACTGGGCGTGAAGAGGGTGATCACGCTGGACCCGATAGTTGCGACGGCCTTCAGGCTCTACTACCCGGAGTTCGTCGAGGGGTGGGATGTGGAGGCCCTGCACTTCGTCGAGGTCGTCGCGAGGGAGATGGCCAAGAGGGGCGTGCGCCTGAGGCTGGGCAGGGAGGTTAGGGTCACCTATCACGATCCCTGCTACTTGGCGAGGACTCTGGGAGTGGTGGACGAGGTCAGATTCATCCTAAGCAGGATCGATGGTGTGAAGTACGTGGAGCCTCCCAGGCACGGAGTGAATACCGGATGCAGCGGTGACGGGGGGCTGGAGCTCACGCAACCTCCCCTAGCTAGGATGGTCTCCTATGAGAGGATAGAGGAGTTGAAGAGTACTGGGGCTGAGATGGTCTTCACCTCCTGTCCGGCGTGCATAATGATGCTCAGGACGGGCTTCGATTCCGTTAGCGTGAACATCAGCGTCGAAGATCTCGCATCCTTGGTAGCCGAGGCGATGAGGAACGGCATCGAGGAGGTGATGCCGGAGGAACCGCACTTCAATAGGTACAGGGTGTTCCCGCCAAGCCCCAAGCCCAAGAGCCTAGAGCTGAAGGACCTAGCGGAGATGCTCGAGTGGGAAACGGACAAATGCAAGAAGTGCGGGTTCTGCAATGTGGAGTGTCCCACGGCCAAAGCATTGGACAGGCTGGAGAGCAGGTCGGCGAGGGGCAGGATGACCTTGATAAATTCCCTAGTGAAGGGCGATCCCGTAAGGCCCAAGGCCGTTCTGGATAGGCTCTACTCGTGCGTTCTCTGCGGACAGTGCTCCAAAGCCTGTCCGGTGGGGCTTCACGTCCAAGAGCTCATAGTTTATGGCAGGGCCTATGCCATATACTCCGGGAAGGCCGGTGTAACCTGATGATGGGTGGTGATGTCATGGGATTCTCCCAAGCGATCTCCGAGATATCCAAGAGGATAGGGAGGGAGAAAGTTCTAACGGAGCCCGAGGATGTGTACGCCTACTCATTGGATGCTAGCACGGAGTTCAAGCAGGCTCCCGGCGCCGTGGTGAGAGTCAGCTCCGAGGAGGACGTGAGAGTCGTGCTGGAGGTGGCGGATAGGGAGCGCGTTCCCGTGGTTCCTAGGGGGGGCGGCACTTCTCTCACCGGAGCTCCCGTGCCCACGAGTCCAGAGTCCATCGTCTTGGACCTGACACCCATGAACAGGGTCGAAGTTAACGTGGATGACGGTTATGTGATGGCTGAGGCAGGAGCGACGGTTCTGGAGGTGGATAAGGCGTGCAGGGAGTACGGTTTCTTCTTCCCTCCCGATCCAGCGAGCTCTAGGGTGGCCACCATAGGTGGTGCGCTGGCTGAGAACGCAGGTGGGCTGAGAGGCGCCAAGTTCGGGGTGATGAAAAACTGGGTCCTCGCGATGGAGGTCTACCTAGCGGGAGGAAGGAAGCTAAGGATAGGAGAGCCAGTTTACAAGTGGAGGTGGGGTCCGGACCTGCTCTCCCTCTTCATCGGGTCCGAGGGGACGTTGGGGGTGATAACGAGGGCCTGGCTCAAGATATACCCCCTCCCGGAGAAGGTCGTCAGGGTCATGGGGACCTTCGACAGGCTTGAAGACGCCGGAAGGGCCATCTCCCAGATAAGGAGGAGGGGCTACGTCCCGATGATGCTGGAGCTGCTGGACAAGGAGACCATAGAGATAGTGAACGAGGTCTTAGGGTACGATGTTGAGGTGGCCGAGGCCATGGTCGTGGCTGACGTTGATGGGCCGAGGGAGGCGGTCTGGAGGATGGCCGGGGAAGTGGAGCAGGTCATGAAGGAGAGCGGAGGTAGAACTAGAGCTAGCGATAATCCGGAGGAGATGCAGCAGCTCTACTTGGCGAGGCAGGGGGCCTACGCTGCCGTGACTAGGGCTTATCCGGGCGTGCTCCTGGAGGACATAACCGTGCCGCTGAGCAAGCTCATGATAGCTCTGAGGGAGCTGGAGAATCTGAGAAAAGAATATGAGTTGAGAATGCCTGTATTTGGGCATGCTGGCGACGGGAACCTCCATCCCACCATATGCTTCGACCCGAGGGATGAGGAGCAGCTAAGGAAGGCCAAGGAGATGTTCGTCAAGATAGGAAGGCTTGCTATAAAGCTGGGAGGTGCGATAAGCGGTGAGCATGGCATAGGCTTGGCGAAGAAGGAGCTCTTCCTAGAGGAGATAAAGGCGGTCAGGGGCGAGGGCTACCTAGAGGTCGTGAGGAGAATAAAGGAGCTACTGGATCCCAACGGCATAATGAATCCTGGGAAGCTGTGGTTCTGACCTCACTCCTTCAACAGTTTCTTTATTGGTTCTATTACCTCTTTTGGAGCCGCCTCGAAGGGCTCCAAGTACCTCCTTAGGACTTTAGGTATCTCCACGACTCCGTCCTCGCGCTGGTGGTTCTCCAGTATGGCGCATATGGTTCTGGTAGTTGCTAGGGCCGTGCTGTTTAGCGTGTGCACGAATTCCCTTCTCCCCTTTCTATCCAGCTTTATCCTGAGCCTGTAGCTCTGCCAATCCACACAGTTGCTACAGCTGACCAGCTCCCTGTACCTGCCCTGAGCGGGGAACCAAGCTTCTAGGTCGTACTTCTTGGCTGCGCAGGCGCCCAAATCGCCAGCCGCTATATTTACAATCCTGTAGGGGATCTCGAGCTGCTGATATATCTCCTCCGCATTCCTGATGAGACGCTCGTGCCACTTCCAGCTCTCCTCTGGCTTTGAATAGACGATCTGCTCCACTTTGGTGAACTGGTGTACCCTGAATATGCCTTTTGTGTCCTTACCATGAGTTCCGGCCTCCTTCCTGAAACAAGGGCTTAATCCCACGTAGAGACGGGGCAATTCGTCCTCAGTGAAGGTGTCTCCAGCATGCATGGCTATGAGGGGGTGCTCAGATGTGGCTATGAGGTAGAGGTCTTCGCCCTCTATTTTGTAGATGCTGTCCTTAAACGTCTCTAAGTCCGTCACGCCCAAGTAGTATTGCTCCCTCATCATGTAGGGGGGCAAAACTGGAATGAAGCCTTTCTTAGTGATGTGATCGAGTGCGAACATGACTAGGGCCTGCTCCAGCCAGACTACATCCCTGAAGAGATAGAAGAATCTGCTTCCCGATACTTGGGCGGCCTTGAGGGTGTCTCCCTGCTTAAGCACCAGTTCTAACTCGTCAGCATGTCCTTTGGGCTCCCAATCCACCAGCTCGTATTCCACATTGAAACCCGAGGTCTCCTCCTTGAACCTCTCGAGTTTGCTCCTTGGGACCTTGGGAACCCCCCAGAATCTCGTAGGGACGTTATAGGTATCATCGGGGCCCTCGGGCACGGACTCGTGCACTATGGACGGAAGAGACATTAAGATGGCGTCCCTCTCCTCAGAGAGCTTTTTTACTAGTTCTTCCAGTTCTTTGACCTTGGCTCCGAGCTCCTTTGATCTCTTTATCAGCTCCTGCCTCTCATCAGGGCTTGCACGAGGAATAGCTCTGTTTATCTCGTTCCTCCTCTCCCTTAACCTGTTGAGTTCGGTTACGGCCTCTCTCCACCTAGCATCGAGCTCCAATGCTCTGTCGACTAGATCCGTGGGCAGGTACCTCTTCTTCAGGCTTTCTTTGAGGACATCAGGGTTCGTTCTCAGGGCTTCGAGGACGGACCAGCTCACTCAAGACACCAAGGGGGCTGGAATCCTCTGTATTAAAATAAACCGTTAAGGGTGATAAATGATAAGAGAGGGGAGACTACTCCACATGAAGGGAGAGGAAGCCCCCTATCCCTCCCAGTATGGCTCCTATTATGAGGCCGACCACGAAGGCGTTTATTAACACGAGGGCCGAAAAGGTCATCATTCCCATGGGGAGGATTGGTCCCCAGAAGAGCAGACCCACTACGAAGTCCACCAGTGACAGTATAGCACCCATCACGGCGCCTCTCTTTATGACCTCTCCCTGATCCTTCGGTATCTCGCCGTAGAAGATGGAGAAGTACGAGTAAAGGAAGCCTCCAACTAGGGGCCCCAGAACCCCTATCCCTGGAATAAGACCAACGATGAACCCCATCAGGAAGGACATGATCAAGTAGTTATCCCTCTTAATGAACGAGAGGGAATCAGCCAACGCCATGCTCACACGCCCCCTTCTCGTTGAGGACCGGCCTCTTGCTAATTAACTTATTCCACACGGGTTACTTCAAAGCCTTCGGGTCCAAATTCCTTTTTTATTTTGCTATGGAGGGCCGAGAGGAGGGAAAAATGGTCAGGGTGAGCCGGCCATCCACTGGTCTCTACAAGATGCTGGTGAAGTGGGTAACAGTATCCTCAATAGTGGGATTCCTAACGGGGCTGCTCGTTTCCCTGCTAGAGATATCTGTTCTCGATGCCTCCGAGCTCATGCTGAGGAGGATTGCCGAAAGTGAGTATCTATGGCTCATCCCTATAGTCCCCTTTGTCGGAATCTCAGTCACGGGAATACTAAGAGAAAAGCTGACCAAGCTGCCTCACTTCCACGGGACTGAGGAGGTCTTGGAAGCCTATCATTACAGGGACGGTGAGATGGTACTCAAAGACGCTCCTGTAAAGACGTTGGGAGCCGTTCTGACCGTGGGGTCGGGAGGTAGCGCCGGTCTGGAGGGACCCAGCATCCACATAGGAGGGGCAGTTGGGGCTGCTGTGAAGAGGTTAATGGACAGGTTGGGAATAGAGGAAGACGGAAGAATCCTGCTGTTGACGGGAGCAGCGTCGGGAATGAGCGCCATCTTCAAGGCTCCCCTGACCGGACTCATGTTCGCACTAGAGGTTCCTTACAAGGATGACATGGCTCATCAGGCGGTGGTCCCCGCGCTCATATCGTCTGTGGTCTCCTACCTCACCCTCATATCCATACTGGGGGCTGAACCTATATTCAAGGCCTTCAAGCCCTTTGGCGAGGTCGACCTTTACATCCTCAGCATAGGTCTTCTAGAGGGTTTAGCCATGGGCTTTTTCTCAGTTATCTTCGTGAGGACGGTCTCCCTAGTTGAAATGATCATGGAAGGGAAGAGTTACACACTCAGGGGAGTTGTAGGAGGAGCTTCGGTCGGCCTGCTTGCAACCGCTACCCTAATTACCACGAAGACCTTGTACCCATTCGGTTTGAGCTATGATCTGGTCAGGCTATCCTTCAGGGGGGGTAATGCGACTTTCTTCTTCGGGATGGCGGTACTCAAGATGATCGCCACGGCCCTAACCCTAGGGAGTGCCGGAATCGGCGGTGTTTTCATCCCCTCCATAGTGATAGGCGCCACCCTCGGGTCAGCGATGAGTACCATGGATCCGAGCGTCACGAGCCTCTTCGTAGCATTAGGGATGTCCTCCTTCCTGGCCGCCGCGTTCAAGACTCCTCTAGCAGCGGTATCCTTCGTTGCTGAAACCACAGGGTCCGAGGCTTACGTGATCCCCGGATTAGTGGCTTCGGCCGTTGCCTACATAGTATCGGGGAAGTATTCCCTGCCCAAGAACCAGAAAATAGTGGAGACCACCA
Source organism: Thermoproteota archaeon (assembly GCA_030130125.1). Taxonomy (NCBI): domain Archaea; kingdom Thermoproteati; phylum Thermoproteota; species Thermoproteota archaeon. Next base: position 75,313 of record JARZZM010000001.1, on the reverse strand, counting down.
AGATAGAGGAATTGGAGAGGGTTAGGGTGAAGGAGCTGATGGTCTCTCCACCGCCTGTGTTGAGGGACGACCTGACAATCAAGGAGTTCTTCAACAGGTACTTCCTCAAGTACAGAGATCACTTCGTCTTCCCAGTAAAGGCCAAGGATGGAAGGATCGTGGGAGTCGTCGCGTTGAGGGACGTGAACAATATTCCCACCTCTGAGTGGGATAGGGTGAAGCTGATAGACATAGTGAGGAAGGTGGATTTCCTCAAACCCGATGATAACCTCATGACCGCCTTGGATAAGATGTACGAGTTCGGGGTTTGCTGCCTCCCTGTGATAGATCCGAAGAAGGGAAAGGTAGTGGGAATGCTCTCCGCAGACGCCATAGTTATGTTCCTAGAGCAAAAGAGGAAGTTGAAGAAGGCAGCCCTCTTCCTGAGATGACATGGCTCTAACTCTTCTTTATCCTCCACTTCGTCCCTTCTGGGGTATCCTGTAGCTCTATACCTATCTCCCTAAGTCTGGCCCTTATTTCATCCGCGAGATCGTATTCTTTCCTCTTCCTGAGGACGGCCCTCACATCTATCAGGATGCTGACGAGATCGCGGAGCATTGACTCGTCGTAGCCCCCTCCTATTCTCAGCCCCAACACATCGAACATGTCTGTGAAGGCCGCTATCACCTTTGCCCTACCCACAGCTGTGATCTGACCTCCCTCTTCGTAGTAGGAGTTTACGGCCCTCACCAGCTCGAAGAGCTGAGCCAAAGCTTCAGCTGTATTCAGGTCGTCCATCATCGCCCCGAAGAATCCACGCCTAATCCTGCCGACCTCCTCCAAAAAGGTAGCTTCACGTTCATTCGCCTCCTCCACGATACCCATGTCCATGAGGTTTCCATATCCGTTCAATATCCTCTCGTAGCTGCTCTTCGCCTGATCCAAGAGTTCCCACCTAAAGTCGATGGGGGAACGGTAGTGCCTCGATAGGAGGAATATCCTGAGCACATTGGGATCGTACTCCTTCAAGGCCTCCCTTATGGTCACGAAGTTGCCTAAGGACTTGGACATCTTCTCCCCCTCGACTGTAAGCAGACCTGTGTGGATCCAGTACTTGACGAAGGGCTTCACCCCAGTGTAGCTCTCCGCTTGGGCTATCTCGGCCTCGTGGTGGGGGAAGGCAAGCTCTATCGCTCCACCGTGGATGTCGTATTGCTTCCCAAAGTGCTTTATCGAGATCGCAGTGTCCTCTATGTGCCATCCGGGCCTCCCATAGCCCCAAGGGGATTCCCACCCGAACTCCTCCCTTGGCCTGTTCCTCCAGAGGGCGAAGTCGCCGGGGTTCCTCTTGGTCGGGTCGGGCTCTATCCTGTGAACCCGCAGCTCCTCTGGCTTCTGACCGGACAGCTTCCCGTAGTCAGGGAAGGTCGTTATATCGAAGTACACGCCGGTTTCGGTAACGTAAGCATGTCCCTTCTCTATGAGAGCCCTTACCTGCTCAAATATCTCCGGCAGGTAATCGGAGGCCCTAGCGTAGAGATTGACGCTTGTAACATTTAGGGCAGCCATGTCCTCGTGGTAGTAGTTTTCGAACTCTCTAGCCAGCTCGAGAGGATGTCTGCCCTCGTCTCTAGCCCTGTTCACGATCTTATCGTCCACATCAGTTATGTTCTGGAGGTAGAAGAGCGAATAGTCCATCTTCCTCAGGAACCTAGCTAGTGTATCGTAGAACACGTAAGTCCTAGCGTGTCCCAAATGAGAGTAATCGTATACTGTGGGACCACACACGAACATGAAGACCCTCTTACCGTGGAGAGGGACGAACTTCTCAAGCGATTTGGACAAGGTGTTATAGACCCTTATCTCAGCAAAGGCCGTCACCCATGGGCAGCACCGATCCCCCATGCGGTGGGAAGTTAAAAAGTTTGGGTAGGCACGTTTTTCCCTGCTACCCAGATTATGTGGAAGATGAGATATCCCCCAATGCGAGAGAGCCTCACTATAGCTGCGATATTCGTGCTCTCCTGCTTAGTGCTATCCCTCTACGTGGGCGCTATCGACTACTTAGCCCCCAGCAAGCAGATCAGTGGCGTGAAAGGTACCGTAACCTTGCCAGAGCCAGCTCTCACTGGTGGGATGAGTGTGGAGGAGGCCATCTATAGGAGGAGGTCTATCAGGAAATACTCAGCGGAACCCCTCACTCTAAGCGAATTAGGTCAGGTTCTCTGGTCGGCTCAGGGAATAACCTTACCTAGGCGGGGATTTAGGGCGGCGCCTAGCGCGGGAGCCACTTACCCCATCATCATATACGTCTCAGTGAGAGAGGGGGGTGTCGAAGGGCTAGCTCCGGGTATATACCTCTACGACCCGTTTGACCACGCCCTCCACCTCTTGAAGGAGGGAGACTACTCTTCTGAACTTGGTAAAGCCGCCTTAGACCAAGAGTGGGTGAAGGAAGCTCCGGTATGTCTTATTATAGCGGCCAACTTTGAAAGGACGACGTCCGTATATGGAGAGAGGGGGATTAGGTACGTTTACATGGAGGCTGGACACATCGGCCAGAACATCTACCTCGAAGCCACTGCGCTGGGATTGGGGACTGTGGCCGTGGGAGCCTTCTATGATGATAAGGTCAAGGAAATCATTGGATGCAGGGAGGACCCCCTATACATATTTCCATTAGGGAAGAAACCATGATAAACCTTGACATTCTCAGGTGGATCGTACTCGATCATCACGGCCTCGGCTACTTGGCTGTAATATATGGAACTCTCACGATGATGAGTGGCCTGATCCTCCTGTTGTCCCCAAGGAGGGTTAGGCGCATACTCCACTACGTCAGACTGGTACATCTTTTAAGCGGTATAACGGCTGCTATCTTTGGATTATTGGCTTTTCTGATCGCTTCATGAGGGATTTTAGGGATCCGCCCTAACTACGGTAGCACTCGGCACTGGGGAACTTGAATGGGTGAGATTATTTTCAATTAAGAGCAGTAATCGCGCGGGAGGTTGGATCATTAGAGACTTTCACGGTAGGGTTAATTAGCTCCCACCCTAAATCCATGCTATTTCTCGGTTTAGAGGAGGGGTCTCTGGCCAACCTCCTCAAGGTTTTTCTGGGGGGTATTTGCTCGTGTCCTCGTAGTACCACATCACCGTCTCTCCATCAGACAGGACGTATTTATCCGCGGCCACGGGACCAAAAGTCCAGCCCGTTGAGGGGTTCCACGTCCACCAAATCCAGTAGTATGGCTTCTCGTTCTCAACCCCATTTATTGAGTTGATGAAGGCCCCCATCCCTGGATAGGTGGTGTAGTTGACATCGGCCACCACTTCGGTCGCACCCAATAGTGTAGCTCCCGCTGGTACCTCTGTTGAATTGTACCACTCCACGTTCCCTCCCTTGTACTTGATACCTATGTTCACGGTGATCGTGGATCCAGAATTACCGGAATTCGTGGTGCTGAGGCGGCTGTTCGCGTAAAGAGCCGTCACAGACACGGCCCAAGTGAGGAGGAGAATCGATATTATCTTCCAAGCTCTCTCGCTCATATCAGTCACCCTTGGATGGATTATCCATCCAAAAAGCTATTTAATAAAGATTGCTGATGATCCTCGGATCGAATTGAAAGTGCTAAAGGGGCTAAAAAGTGCTGTTAAAAGACTACCCGGACCTACCCCTAGCTTTAATTTCATACATGCGGTTATGATGATTCTGCTCCTTGAGGAAGGCCCTATAGGTAGGAAAAGGCTCGCAGATCTCATAGATATAGGGGAAGGTAGTGTCAGGAGCCTCATAAGGAGGCTCAGGGAGGCAGGGTACTTGAAGGTCGATCGAGATGGATGCTATCTGACGAAGAAGGGCCTTAGAGAAGTTAAGGAATTGAGGAAGTTTCTGAAAGGTCCCGTGGAGCTAAATCTTCGGGATCTAGTCAGGAGCAAGGTAATAGTGTTCTTGGTGAGGATTCCTTACAGATTAGAGTTTAATGTCGTAGATCTCAGGGATGAGGCGGTTAGGGCTGGGGGGAGAGGCGCGATAATTCTCATATCCAAGGGCGGACACCTACTCTTCCTTGATACCATGGAACCGTTAGAGAAGTACAAATCGACGGATGAATCCCTCATCAGGGAAGCGTTCCACCCATCTGATGGCGACCTCTTGGTGATCGGCTTGGGTGAATCTCGAACGGAATCCAATCTAGCAGCTCTCGCTGTTAGCTTGGCAGTTCTCGAGAGGACGATACAGTGAGGACTCAGCTTAGTTGACAGGTTTTATGCTCGATGACGAGATAACTCCCTTCTCCGAGGCGGGTGTAATATGAAGAAGACTAGTGAGTTAATCCCGCACGCGAGTAGTGAGGGGAGGAGTCCCCAATCGTGGAACCTTGATCATTCTAGGTCCTAGCAAGTACCTTGGGCCTAAGAATTATCAGCGCGCGAGACAGAGGTAACCATCAGGGCTTCTGCTGATGCACCCCCGATAATACCCTCTTATTGATGGCCCGGGGCGTGTATGAAACCAATCTGCCACTGGGAATAAAGGTCTTGGAAGGTGAACAGGCCCAAATTACCTCAAGTGCTCCTGTTACCGCCAAAACCACAGGAGCTGCTGGTCCCTCGACTACTACCAAATCCAGAACTGGAGCAGCTAAGTCGGGGTATCCCAGTCGCCGAAATAACGACTACAGAGACAGGAGGAGAAGGGTTAGTGCTCTACTCGTAGCCATTCCGCTCTTTGTGATCCTAGCGCTAATTGCCATATTCGTTCTGAGGAGGCTGGAGATCCACCTTCCCTTTTATTTTTCCGCCCGTATCATATCGACATGGACCTGTTATGGCTGAACTCTGGGAGCAGATCGGAAACACCCCGGTTGTTGAGGTGGATGGCATCCTATTCAAGCTTGAGTACCTGAATCCAGGAGGTAGTCACAAGGACAGGATGGCCGTGTCCATGCTCTTAGATCTTGTTGACAGGAGGGGGAGAGTGGGAGCAATAGTAGAGGCCACAAGTGGGAGTACAGGTGTTGCTCTATCCCTTTACGGTAAATTGATGGGATTTGAGGTCTACATAGTGGCTAAGGAAACTGCCAGCCCCGTTAAGATATCCCTAATGAGGAGGTTAGGTGCTCACGTCACCCTCTGCCCCAACGTCCCTCCTGATGATCCTAGAAGTATATTCTCCGTCGCCGAGAGGATACAGAGGGAAAGAGATGCTCACTTCCTCATGCAGGACTCAAATCCTGCGAACCCTCGGGGACAGGAGAGCATGGCCCGGGAGATAATTGAACAGATCGGGAAGATAGATGTCTTCGTCATGGGGGTAGGAACTGGTGGGACGATCACGGGCGTCGGCCGTATACTCAAGGAGGAGTATGATACCAGAATAATTGCAGTTACGCCGGTAGGTTCGGAGATCGCCAAGAAGTTCGGGATAGAGGGGGAGTTTAGAGGTGAGATCGATGGTTACGACTCCTTCCACATACCCGAGAACCTAGACCTGTCTATAGTGGATGAAGTGAGGGCTGTCAGTCCTGATGAGGCTATCTTATGGGCGAGGAGGTTAGTGGAGAGGGGGGTGCTCGGAGGAATGTCAACAGGTGCTCACTACAAGGTAGCTAAGGAGGTGTTGAAGGAGTACGGGGGGAGGGTCCTGACCGTTGCGGCCGATCACCTCTTGTTCCATCCAAATATACTGGAATAGAATGGTTCAATCCTCATCGAACCTTTCCCCCTCCTTTTTTAGGTTGGATGAGTTGCCTATGTTTGGGGGCTACATGAATAAGAGGTATTTGGTGGCGGTGTTAACCTTTCTCACGCTGATCGTGGCGGGATATATCTACTATCCGGAAACAGAGAGGGAATTCCCAAGAGTAAGGACCAGAGAAATGTTAGAAGGGAAAGGTGGCTATGGTTCCGTGACTCCCCAGCCAGAGACAGTCAGAACGACTGCTATCGCTGGGGAGTACGACAAGTCCTCTGCTGGGACCGATTTCATCCCAGGAACTTTTGAGGTCGGTAGAGAGATCTCTATCACGGTTTCCATGGTTTTAGAAGTAGAGGATGTGAGGAATGCGGCAAATAAGGTGGCACAATTGGCCTACTCGCTTGGTGGTTACGTTAAGCACTCCAGTGTGACTAAGGACAGGGGGTATCTCACCATCAAGGTACCTAAGAGCAACTTAAACGCTGCGATCCCTCAGTTGAGGTCCTTGGGTGAGGTGAAACTGGAGGAGATAAACACAGTAGATCTGACGGATGCTATCGTTGACCTGGAGGCTAGGTTGAGGAACGCTAGGTCGGAGGAGCAGAGGTTACTGGATCTTTTGAACAGGGCGGAGAATGTGAGGGATATACTCGAGATAGAGGATCGCCTCTCAGCTGTCAGGGAGAGAATAGAGAGGCTGGAGGCGATGAGAGAGAGCATGAGTAAGAGGGTGGACTACGCCACCGTTAACGTGGATCTCCAGAAGAGAGGGGCTGGTACGAAGGAAAAGAGCTTCTGGGATAAGGTAATCGAGGATGCGGGCAGGGCCCTGATGGGCTCCATATATATCTTGGTAGTCGGGACCGCTTTCCTAGCGATACCCTTACTAGTCGCGTCCTTGGCTTGGATCGGTTACAAAAGGCTTAAATCTCACACTAATCAAGCGGAGACTCCCTGATCCTTTGTGTAAAAATAATACAAGCGAGTAATGAAACTATTTTTACCTAAGGGAGAGGGACTCTCCCAGACCCCCTAAAGCATCGTCAACATGTCGTAAATTGGAGCCCCTTCCAATTTCGCCTTGGCGTATGTATACGAGACAATTAACATTAGTTCTGAAGGGAATTAGGGTATTACAGTACCCTGAAGGTCCTACCATGGAAACAGCCGTTCTGGGACTTAATGACGTCGTCTCCAAGTCGCTGATGAAGATGTAAACGTAATTTTTGAATGGGGGGGTCTCTTCAATTTATTTTAATCCGTTTATAGGAGGAGCCTGCTTATGGCCTCATTCATACTTTTACCGTAAATTTTAAGAGTATCAGAATGGGGGATACCGCTAGGCTCCCTAAGAAGCCCTGTAAGGGGTGAGTAAATGAGTTCGAAAGCGTGGGGAGTAATTTCTATTGCCCTCTTCATCATAGGAATCCTGTTGGGCTACGTGGCCGCCCCTGGTAAGGTGAGCGTCTCCACCACCACCGTCACCGTGGGCGGTGCCGGCGCCCAGACTATCACCAAGACAGTCACCGTGACGGGAACTGCTGCAGCGCCTGAGCAGAAGGAATATGTGATCGGATTGGCCATCGCTGTCACCGGAGGTTACGCGGTGGACGGTCCTAGGAGGAGAAACGCGGCAATCCTAGCCATAGAGGAGATAAACGCCATGCTGGAGGAGGCTGGATCCCCTGTCAGACTCAAGTACATCCACGAGGACACCAAGACCTCCGCCGAGGGTGCTATAGCCGCCTATGAGAAGCTTGCATCCGCTGGCGTGCAGATGGTCGTCGGTCCTCTCGCCACCAGCGAGTGCAAGGCCATTCTCGACTACGCCAAGTCCCACCACATGACCGCCATAAGCCCAAGCAGCACCGGAACTGCTGCCATGGTGAAGAACGATTACTGCTTCAGGATGCCGTCCCCTGACAAGTACCAAGGTCCCGCTCTGGCCAAAATAATATGGGACCAGGGAATCAAGAAGCTGGTCATAATGGCTAGGAGCGACGATTACGGCAAGGGCCTCGCCGATTTGATAGAGGAGAACTTCAAGAAACTGGGTGGTCAAGTCGTTAAGATAATATATGACCACACCCAGCCTGACCTCTCTGCTGATGTGGAGAGGGCTAGCGCAGCCGTGGCTGACTTCGGAGCCGATGCTGAGACTGGCGTCGTCATAATAGCCTTCGACGATGACGGAATAAAGATCCTCGAGGCTGCTAGGCTCGACCCGACGCTCAGCAAGGTCAGGTGGTTCGGACCTGACTCCATGAAGAGGGCCACCTTCCTGCCTCCCAAGGCCAAGGAGGACATAGCCAAGTTCCTGCAGAGCGTGCACTTCATGGCCACTACTCCGGCAGTGGGATCCAAGGAAAACCCGTTAGTGAAGGAGTTCATAGAGAAGTACACCAAGAGGTTCGGTGAGTCTCCTGAGGCCAGCACCTATGCGTTCTATGCTTATGATGCCGCCTGGGTCGCTGGCTTAACCGTACTAGTGGCCCACAAGTACGACGGCAGGGTCTTCCAGAAACTGGTGCCTTACATAAGCAAACACTTCTACGGAGTGACCGGATGGAAGCTGCTCGACGAGTACGGTGACGCTGCAGTGCCTATATACGACATAGTGGCCCCAAGGGTCGTGGATGGTCAGTGGACCTTCAAGACCATAGGTAAGTACGATGGAACTACCAAGGCCACGACCTTCTACGAACAGCCCTGAACCTTCTCCCCTCCTCCCTTTTTGGTGATAATATGACTGCTATCCTACAGGTTAGAGATGTTGCTAAGTATTTTGGTGGTATTAGAGCCGTTGACGGCGTCACTTTTGACTTGAATGAGGGTCAGATAGTTGGTCTGATTGGACCTAATGGGTCCGGGAAGACCACGCTTATCAACGTGATATCGGGCGTCTACAAGCCTAACAGGGGGAAGGTCTTCTTCAGGGGAGAGGACATAACAGGGCTGGATCCATGGGACATCTACCATAAGGGAGTGGTCAGAAGCTTTCAGGTGCCGAGGCTATTTGAGAAGATGCTCGTCGTTGAAAATGTAATGGTGGCCCACAGGAATCAAAGGGGTGAGAACCCGATTATCGCTCCCTTCCACCACCTATGGAGGGAGCAAGAATTGGATTACGCTAGGAAATCCTTGGAGACGATAAGGGAGTTTGGTCTCTCTAGGGTGAGGAACAACTGGGCCACAGAGCTGAGTGGCGGACAGATGAAGCTCGTTGAGATCACTAGGTCCATGATGTCCGAGCCTAGGGTTCTCCTATTGGATGAGCCCGCGGCCGGTGTAGCTCCCAAGCTGGCTAGGGAGATCTTCAGCCACATAGTCAGGATAAGGGACGAGTATGGGTTGACATTCCTGATAATAGAGCACAGGCTAGATATTCTGTTCGATTATGTGGAGAGGGTTCTAGTGATGAATTACGGAGAGCTAATATACGACGGGGATCCTGACGGCGTTTACAAAGACCCTAGGGTGATAGACGCCTATCTAGGTGAGTGAAAATGGTTGAGTACATTGTGGAGACCCGGAATCTAACTGCTGGTTATGGGAAGGCCGTAATTATTCAAGACGTAGACTTCAAAGCCGAGAAGGGTAAGATCACGGCCATAGTTGGACCAAACGGGTCTGGGAAATCTACCTTCCTCAAAACACTCTTCGGCCTGACTAGGGTGTTCAACGGAAGTGTGATATTCAATGGAGAGGAAATCACGAAGCTCCCGCCTGAGGTGAGGGCTAGAAAAGGTCTGGGATTCGTGTTTCAGGTGAATAACGTATTTCCCAACCTGACAGTCAGGGAGAACTTGGAAATGGGCGCCTATGCTAGGAAGGACAAGGAGGAGATAAGAAAAGATATGGAGGAGATCCTCGACATATTCCCCATTCTCAGGGAGAGGCAGAAGCAGAAAGCTGGCTCCCTGAGCGGTGGAGAGAGGCAGATGCTTGCCATGGCGATGGCCCTGATGGGCAGGCCTACCTTACTCCTCTTGGATGAGCCAGCTGCAGCTCTAGCTCCCAAGGTGGTCACTCAGATCTTCATGAAGATAAGGGACATAGTCGATACGGGTGTCACGGTCATCTTGGTCGAGCAGCACGCGAAGAGGGCGTTGAGCTTCTGCGACATGGGCTACGTGTTCTCCAGTGGTAGGATAGTGATGAAGGGCCCAGGAAAGGATCTTCTAGCGGACGAGAAGTTCGTTGAGGCATTTTTGGGTAAGAAGTGATTAGGAGGTGACGTTATGGATCTGTCGGTTCCGTTGATGAACTCCCTGACCCTAGGGAGCTTGTACACCCTCATGGCCTTGGGCCTCACCATGTCCTTCTCGGTCACGAAGATAGCGAATTTCGCTCACGCCGAGCTGGTCACTATCGGAGGATACGTCACGGCCCTGCTCGTGAACTGGATGGGATACGGACTGGGAGAGTCCTTGATAGCTGCCTTCTTCGCCTCCGCCTTGCTTGCGGTCGCGATGGACGAGGGAGTCTTCAAGCCCATGATCAAGAGGGGATCGAGGCCGCTCTTCCTCTTAGTCGCCAGTATTGGCATAGGTCTGCTGGTCAGGTACATCCTATTCATTTACGCGGATCTCAATGCGGTGATTACCGTACAAGCGAAGGCGAATGTCCAGCTGATAGGGAGGTTCGGTAGAGCGGGCATAACAACCATACACCTATGGGTGTTCCCCATCACCATAGCGAGCGTCGTGCTCCTGCACCTTATGTTCCACTACACCAAGCCAGGGAAGGCTCTGAGGGCCATGGCCGACAATGAGGACCTTGCTAGGGTCTCTGGAGTTAAGATATACACGCTCAGGAGGCTCATGTGGTTCATCGCGGGTGGGATAACCGGTATAGCTGGCGGACTCTGGTCAGCCTACTCCGTGATAACCCCCGAAATAGGATGGTACGCCTTGCTGAGGATATTCGCGGCTTCCATACTTGGAGGGCTGGTCAGCTTCTGGGGGACTATAGCTGGAGGTCTGATAGTCGGTTTCGCTGAGAACTTCGGCATCACCTTCATGAACACGTACTTCCACGTGAGCACGGCCTACAGGCCGTTGATATCCTTCGTAATACTCGTCATAGTCCTGCTGCTCAAGCCGACGGGCTTCGCCGGTATCGATGTGATCGGGTGGATAAAGGAGAAGATGAGCAAGGGAGGTGAATGATGTGCAGATAGAGTTCCTATTGTCGTACGTACCCATCTTCACATCCTTCGTTGTGCTGTTCGCCATCTACCTTATAGCTGCGCTAAGCCTGAACATGGAGTACGGCTACGGCGGGATACCCAATTTTGGCCACGTATTCTTCATATCGGTTGGAGCCTACATGGCTGGCGTCCTCACGGCTAGGGTGGTGGATTACATAGCCGGGATTAAAGCAGGATACTGTTCAGGGCAAGCATCCGTGCTGAGGACTGAGTACCTGAGCTCTCATCCAGCCGAAGCCATAGGTCTCTTTGTGGCCTCTCTCGTGCTGGGAGCTTTCGTGGGAGGTCTGTTCGGATATGCCGCATCCTATCCCGCGCTGAGGCTGAAGGAGGATTTCCTAGCGATAACCCTCATATTCATAGGAGACATGGGGAGGATCATAGCCAGAAACGAGGAGGGGATCGTTTGCGCCCTTACCGGCCTCACCGGGATAGCTAATCCTCTCTCATTCATAAAGGACGTGCACATGAGGAGCCTCGCTTACACGGTGGTCGTGGTAGCCTTCGCAGTCTTGGCGTACGTGTATGTGCAGAGATTGGCCAAATCCCCGTTCGGAAGGCTGCTCAAATCGGTGAGGGACGATGACCTTGCAGCGATGGCTCTAGGCAAGGTGGTACCTAGGGTGAGGGGAGAGGTGATGATCATAGGAAGCGCCCTAGCAGCAATAGCTGGTGTCCTCAGGACCTTCTACATACAGGGAGTAGTTGCTGACGACTTCCAGCCTCTGATAACCTTCTTGGTCCTCACCATGGTGATACTGGGTGGCATGGCCAACAACAAGGGAGTGATCGTGGGAACCCTGATAATGACCGCCTTGGACCAGTTCATCTCGCCGTCTTTCCTGAGCCTCTTGGGAATAAGGGTTGAGTTCGACGTGACCTACATGAAATATATCATAATAGGGCTGATAATAATCTTCGTCCTGATGTTCAGGCCACAGGGCGCCATACCGGAGGGTCCGGTAGAGACACCAGCCTTAGAGCTCTCCAAATCTAGCGAGTGGGACGTGGGAGAGGAGCTGAAAATAGAGGAGGAAGTTTCTAAGAAGTAACTCGTTTCTCTCCCGCCTTCCTCCTCTTTTTGAGTGAGAACGCGAGTACCGCGAACACCAGTACCATTACGAGATAGATTATCCACTGATTCAACCCCTGCTCGGGGATATTGACCTCAACCACGTATCCAGTTTGCTTTATCCCAATTATGTTGGTAATATAGTAGGTGGTGAATCTGGGTTCTTTCACTGTGACGTAAACTGTCGAGTTATATGGAAGGCCGTCCTCGGTCCAACCGGAGAGAAGCACCTTATAACAAGGGAACAGACCAGCTGGAGTCTGAACATTCTCCAGGGAGAGCACCTTCACCTCGAAGTCTCCGTACCTCCTCGCGTAACCCTCCTTCAGCCTGATGGATGACAGGTCGACGTATGGTTCCGTTAGCCTCTCGGGAACAAAAGGCAGTACCTTCGAGAGATTCTTGCTGCTCACCCTGAACTTCTCAGTCTTTCCACCTGATTCCTTGATCACGAGTCCCTCACTGAGAAGCACATCATAGTTCTCCCTTTTCTCACCTATCAGACTTATCAAAGATCTGTGAGGAAATACCTCTTCGTCCTCCCACCAATAGGTTATCTCGACCCTCGTGTAGGACGAGTTGAATTCCTGTGGGATGTACAGGACCTCTTCCAGGGGTCTTCCCCTCTCGTCGTAGCAGAACTCGGAAGTGGAGTTTATCCCCCTGTAGAAGAAGCTTCCGGAGGCGTTAACGGAGAGACTAACTTTGACCAGTTTACATCTCCTGCCCTGGGAGGAAGACCAGTCCAAGACCTCGTAGGTCTTGTTACCGACGTAAACTCCTCCCAACTTGTATGTAAGCTTGGATCCTACGGGTAGCTCGGCTATCGCTATGGGTTGCGCTAAGGTGTGCGCGAGGGGAGTCAGAAATAATGAGATGAGAGCTATGGCTAGGATTTTCCTCATACCACTAGCCTGAGGCGATTCCATCAAAAATGTTAGGGAAAATAGGGAGGGGGAGGATCAGTAGTAGTACCAGATGCTCTCGTACTCCTTTATGTCCTCCCCGACCTCCTTAAGCCTCATCAGGTAGTCGTAGATGGGGACATCCACGTAGGGCCAAGGATCAACCGGAGCTATGCCCTTCTCCCACGGATGCCACACATATATCCTGCTTCCAGTCTCCGGCATTATGGCTATGAGTTCACGATCCTGCCAAGCCCTTATGTGGTTCTTTCCAAGAGCAGGGACGTTAAACACCGGTTCGTCGGTCCTGTACTGACCGGGCAGGAGCCTAGCCTCCTCCTTCCTCTCCTGAGCTAACCTCGCGACGGGAACGAGGAAGTCCCTCTGCTCGAACTTGCCCTTCGGATAGAAGTTGTAGTACGGATCTATACCTATTATCTTGAGGGCTATCCTAGTGAGGACATACTGGAACCTCCTAGATGTGGCGAACTGGTATACCTGCTGGTTGTACACGTAGATGTCGTGGTCTCTTAGGGTCTTCACGGCTTGAGCCATGTACGGGGTGACCTCCTCTGCGCTCTCCACGTGGGTGACGAACATCACGTTCCTCTTGTTGGGTTCTATGAAGCTGCTCAGCATCTCAGCATATTCTTTGGTTATCCTCATGGGGACGGTGACTACTATCCTGCTCCCTACTCTTATGCTCTTTATATGGTCGATCTCGGCGAGGCGGCTCATTATGTACTCCATATACTTGTCGTTTAGGACAGCCGGATCGCCGCCGGTGAGGAGCACATCCATCATGGACTCATGGTTGGCGAACCACTCTATGGCCTTGTCTATTAGGGCCTTCGGCGGTATGCCCACCGGACTGAAGGCCTCCTCTATCTCCCAGTTCCTCTGGCAGTAGACGCATATCTGCGGACACGTGTCGGCCACCTTCAATATGGCTATCATCGGATACCTCCTAGTAACGAGCTCCAGCGGGGAGGTATCGTGCTCCTTCATGAAGTCGAATACGTAGTTCCTGTCCTGCCTGTGCTTGATCATCTCTTCGAGGTACCACCTTGGCGGGATCACCTGAGCCCTGACCTGGGGATCCCACTTCCTGTCGGCCCTCTCGAAGTCGAAGAGGTGCAGGTAGTATGGGGTGATGCCGAAGGGTATCCTGTTCTCTATGGCCATCTTTATGTTCTCGACGTCCTCCTCTGTCAGGGGAACCAGTTCCTTCAGCATGTCCACATGCTCCAGCCTCTTGAACACATGTTTGAAGTGCCACTTGTAGTCCATCCAGTCGTCTCTAGTGGCTCCGAAGTAGTCGAGGATCTTCTGGATGTTCTGCTCCCTCTTCTCTATGACTTTGGGATCTAGGCCGAAGGTGAACCTGCCAAAATACTGCTTCACCAGCTTGGCCACTTCATCGAGGTACTCAGACCTGAGGATGGCGCCCTCCCTTCCGCCTATCCTCAGGAACTCGTGGACTATCCTGGCCTTCTCCTCGCCCAAGAGATCGTGGATCCATCCCTTGGCGTAGTTAGAGTTCCCGTGGATGGCCTTGAAAAGGTACTTGAACTCGAGGATGAAGCCCATGCTTACCCTGTCGAGGAGCCTCTCTCCTTCCTTCGCTAGCCGCCACAGATACTCCAAGGTGCTGAAGGTGGCTATCTTCTCATTCTCTGGTGAGATTATGTTCCTGAAGTTCTTTATGGCCTCCAATGCAAGCCAGTAATCGATCCTATGAAGCTTTATCCTGCCTACCCTGAGCTCCCATTCGAGCGATGCCAAGTAGTCATAGATTTTCTTCCTTGCCTCCTCTAGATCAGTGCTCTCCTCTAGTAGCTTTTTAATCTGCTCTCCTTCCTTCCACATCTCGTTCAGAGCCTGTACCTTCTCCTCAAAAGGCGCGTCCTTCCAAGGGATCTTCCCCAATATATCGACGCCGGCCTCCACGATTGTCTCCAAGGATCTCACCGGCCGCCGGACATTAAGGGTATTGCTTAAAAAGGCTTTCGGTGAAACCCGTGTCAACTGGCAAAATGATCAACCGATCATAAGTAACCGAGCCAGCCCCCGGATTCGGTGCAAGGACCCACTATGGGTATGGATTCGCCGCATTCAGGGCACCTCGAGTTCTCAGAAAGATTGCACTTTTCTATGGTAAATCCGTATCTTCTTATCAGTAGAGTGCCGCACCTTGGACAATAGGTGTTCTCGTCTGGATCGCCCGGGACATTCCCTGAGTAAACGAATTTAACACCCTCATCCCTAGCTATCCTGATAGCTCTCTTTATGGTCTCGATCGGGGTCGGGGGTAGGTTCTTCATCCTGAAATGCGGGTAGAAACGTGAGAAGTGAACAGGAGTGTCGTCTCCGACCTCCTGAACTATCCACCTAGTGAAGGCCCTGATCTCCTCCTCCCCATCATTTAGGGTGGGTATTATGAGGTAAGTCACCTCAACATGCTTTCCAGCCCTCTTAAGAGCGAGTACAGTGTCCAAGACGGGCTTCAGGAACGGGGCCTTGGTCACCTTCCTGTAGAAGTCGTCGGTGAATGCCTTGACATCCACATTGGCGGCATCTATCAGGGGGATTAACCTCTCCCTAGCCTCCTCACTCCAGTAACCGTTGGTCACGCTGAGAGTTGCGAGACCGAAGTCCTTGGCCAGCTTGGCCGCGTCGACGACCCATTCCATGCTCACTATGGTGGGCTCGTTGTAGGTGAAGGCTATGCTTGATGCTCCAAGCTCCACAGCTTCCCTGACAGCCTCCTCTGGGGGCAGGTCTCTGAGGTAGCGGAAGCTCTCGGGATCTGACTGGCTTATCACCCAGTTCTGACAGTGTTCGCAGAAGAGATTGCAGCCCACCGTGCCTATGCTGTAGGCATAGCTGCCCGGCATGAAGTGGAAGAAGGGCTTCTTCTCTATGGGATCCATGGCCACGCTGCTGACCTTAGAGTAGTTCACCTCGCAGAGCGTACCGTCCACATTGAGCTTTGTCTTGCACAGGCCGTACATTCCCGGTGGGATTATGCACTTCCTTGGGCAGGCCAGGCACCTAACCCTTCCATCTCCTAGAGGCTCTTGAAGCTCGGCCACCACATGATACGGATTATCATCGGGACACTTCTTGGCCATCAATGAATCGGGAAGTTCGCGGGATTAAAGGTTCTCCTACGGGAAAGTTGACGGAGCGGGTAACTTTATCCCTAACGAGCGTGATTCCTCAGGGGGTCTCATGTCCATCAAGAGGATAGAGGTCTATACCGTCGATCTTCCCTACTTACAGCCGTTTACCATCTCGCTGGGCACTTCCACGAGCAGCACGGATGTAGTTGTAAAGGTACTCGATGATGAGGGCAGAGTTGGGTGGGGCGAGGCCTCACCAGCGAGGAGGATAATCGGTGAGAGCGAGCACACCATAGTAGCTGCCATGCACACCCTAGCCCCGGCGGTGATAGGGGAGGACCCAATGGATGTCGAGAGAATAGAGGAGAAGATGGACAAGGCAATCTTGGGTAACAATTCAGCGAAATTCGCCCTAGAAACGGCTGTCTTCGATCTCAAGGGGAAGATCCTCGGAGTCACGGTGAGGGACCTGCTGGGCGGGTACAGGGACAGGGTCGAGACGGACTTCACCATAGGGATAAAGAGCCCGGAGGAGATGGCCGAGGAGGCTCTGAGGATAGTTGAGAGGGGGTTCAGGGTCATCAAGCTCAAGGTGGGAACCGGAGTGGAGGAGGATGTGGCCAGGGTCAGGGCGGTGAGGGACGCTGTGGGGAAGGACATAAGGCTGAGGATAGACGCTAATCAGGGATGGACCGTCAAAGAGGCCATGAGGGCCCTCACCGAGATGGACAGGTACGACTTGGAGCTGGCGGAGCAGCCCGTTAGGTGGGATGACCTCGAGGGCATGGCCGTTCTCACAAGTATGAGCCCAATCCCGATAATGGCTGACGAGTCCGTGCACACCCCTGAGGACGCGCTCGAAGTTGTGGAGATGGGAGCCGCCGACTACATCAACATAAAGCTGACGAAGGCGGGAGGCCTCCTCAAGGCTAGGAGGATAGCTGCGATAAGCGAGGCGGCAGGTATACCCAACATGATAGGGTGCATGATGGAGGGAGGGGTCAGTATAACCGCTGGAGTCCACTTCGCTGCGGCCACGAGGAACTTGGTAACGACGGATCTGGACTCCGACATATCGCTCAAGGAGGACTTCGTCGAGGGTGGAGCCGGTTACGAGGACGGGTACAGGACAGTGCCGGATGGGCCCGGGTTGGGTAATCTCAAGGTGAAGGAGGAGAAGCTCAAGCTGAAGGCAGTTTTCGAGGAGGGAGGTAAGGTTCAGGCCCTCTGAACCTTCTGTATAGCCTCGTAGATGGCCCTCTTAATCGCCTGAACTGCTTCCCTCCCCAAGTCCCCTCCCTTTCCCGCCATGATCTCGAAGTACCAAGAGTGACCGTACCACAGCACTAGGGTCTGATTGGTGCCTTGGTACTGCAAGAAGCCTCCCTCGTTGGTAACCAAGTACCTCACATTCTCCTCAGGGAGGTTCTCCTTCAGGGAGTTCAGGGCCCTTCCGCCAAACTGAACCGAGTACTGCGGATCTGGAAGTTTGGCCACAACGAATGCCACGAAGGTATTGTTCTTGTAAGCTCCAACGTAGTAGAAGGCCGTGCTCCCCAGCGGGAAGTCCAACCCAGTTCCCAAGCTCGCTACGGGCTGACCCCCGAAGAAGACGAAATTGGAGATGTTCATGTTGGAGGTTATGTTCTCGAGAGGCGTGTCTGCTGGGGGGAGGGGCCACTCCTCACCCCCCAAGGGGGAGGGTGGGGAGCTCATGCTGATCACTCCGATAAGCATGATGGCGGCCATGATCACTGGTGCTATGACCTTGACGTTGAGTCTCAATGGACCACCGGGGGAGGGGTTCCCCACCAACATATAAAGGGTGAAGTGTCGGTGTGGACGAGGCGTGTCGACGGATCAGGATAATTAACGGGTACAGGTACGTTTCTGTGCCGTAGGGTGAGCCCTTGAGAGTATCCGGGATCGATGTTAGAGATGTGGTGGAGGAGTTCGGGACCCCCATTTACCTGCTAGACATGGACAGGATTAGAGAGAATTTCCTGAGGTTGAATGACGCTCTGAAATGCCCCCATACGATTGCATACGCATACAAGGCCAATCACGAGCCGGAGCTCGTGAGGATGCTCTCCTCCTTAGGTTCTGGAGCCACCGTTCCCTCCGGTTACGGCGTGATGCTCGCCAGATGGGCTGGTGTCCCCCCTGAGAAGGTGGTACTCGTGGGTCCGAGCCCCTCAAGGCAGGACCTCGCGGAAGCGGCTAGCTATGGAGCCACCGTCTCACTCGAGAGCGAATCCGAGGCTAGAACCCTTAGAGATGTGGGAGGAGTGGATGTCATGGTGAGGGTGAACCCCGGACTGGGAGCTGGGGCTCATCCGAGCCTCGTGACGGCGGGGCCAGGAACGAAGTTCGGTCTCCCCCCTGAAAGGGCCCTCTCACTCCTCAGGTCCTTGAGAGGTGATATGAATACGAGGGGGTTTCACACACACGTGGGGAGTCAGATAATGAGCGTTGAACCCTTTATCAACGCGTTGGATGTGCTCCGATCCCTAGTTGAGCAGTTCGGTGGGGTGGAGGTGCTTGATCTGGGAGGCGGTTTGGGCATATCCTATGAAGGGTCGGGAGAGTTCCCCCTAGGAGAGTACGCTGAAATCGTGTGTGAGGCGTCTAGGGAGTTAGGGGTTCACATATTCGTGGAATCCGGCAGGTACATAGTTGGAGACGCGGGTTATCTCGTTGCTAGGGTGAACTACGTAAAGGAGATAGGTGGGAGAAAGTGGGTTTTGCTGGATGCTGGAATGAACGACCTCCTCAGGCCCGCGCTCTATGGAGCCAAACATAGGATTCTGGTGGAGTCCGAGGGTCCTGAGGAGAAAGTGCTGATCGCCGGTCCTGTCTGCGAGTCAGCGGACTTCTTCGGCGAGTACGACCTGCCGAGAGTCAGGGAGGGGGACCTCGTGGTAATTGCCGATGTCGGGGCCTACGGGTTCTCCATGGCCAGCAGATACAACCTCAGACCGTTACCAGCGGTCGTCGCCCTTGAGGGCGGCAGATACAGGCTACTGAGGGAGAGGGAAAGCTTCGGTAGGGCCATATTCGGCTAGCTCTAACCCCTCCTTCCCAGAGCCATGGCCAGGAAGGCCAACCCCATCAGTATGAGGAACATCCCTCCCAACTTATCCCAAGGTATCTCGAAGCCCAGAAGCAGCGATGCCCCACCCAAGATGAAGCCCAAGCCCACCAAAGTAAGTGCCACCGAGCCCCAAGGCTCCTTCCTCAGGTCCATCCCCTTCTCCCTAGGTTTGAGGTAGGCCATGGCCAAGAACCCCACCCCCATCCCCACGAAGAGCCCGGCAGCTATGTTCCCGAGCAGATAACCTACGCCCATTCCTATGAACATGAAGGCCACAAATACTAAGCCAGAAGATCCCTCCTCGCTCATATCGATCCCCTACCTGAGCATGCGGAAACATAATAAAATCGGGCGGGTAAGTTCGTCCAAGGGATATGTGAAAATGGCGTTACTGGATGCCGAGATAAAATCCGCCTTCTCCGAGGTCGTCAAGTCGAGCGAGTTATCCCTCTCACTAACCAAGAAGTGCGTCGAGGCCTTCCTAGGCAGAGCAGATCCTACTACCGTCTTGGAGGAGGTTGATAGGGGAGCCCAGATCCTGTCCTTCACCCACGGACAGTTAAGAATCAAGATAAGTGAGATCCTAGCCAGGTTCCAGCCTATGGCGTCGGACCTGAGAACCCTCATATCCCTCATGGAGATAAGTTACGGGCTGGTCAGGCTTGGCAGGTACGCTAGGAACATAGCCCAGACCCTAGTCCTGTTCAGGGACATGAGCCAATGCGACATCCAACTCGTGGTTGAGCCAGCTGAGATAACTGAGACCATGGTGAAGGAGGCCCTGAAGGCGGTGGAGACTAGGGATATAGAGTTGGCCAAGAAGGTTATGGAGATGGATGACAAGGTGGATGGGGCCTACGAGTCTTACCTGAGAGAAAGAGTCCTGACTGGTGTTGAGAAGGTCCCAGCTTGCGCTGTGGCCATGACACTCATCCTCAGATACCTCGAGAGGATGGCGGACCACGCGGTCCAGATAGCTGAGGAGGCCATCTACATGGCCGGAGGCTGAATCCCTTCAAGGTATTTAGGAATGAGGATCGCGTATCCTTATGCTGGAAGATTTCTACCCGAGGGTATTCAAGTGCCCTCCCTCCTTTCCAATCGTCGTCGAAAGAGGGTTTAAGGCGGAAATATGGACGAGAGAAGGGAGGAGGTTCTTGGATTTCAGCGGGGCAGCTACCTCCCTCGGTCAAGCCCACCCCAAAGTAGTGTCGAAAGTGAAGGAGGGGGTGGGGAAGATAACGGGTTTCTCAGGTTTACTGGCCCCGAACGAGCCTTTCTTGGAGCTCGGGGAGGAACTCAGGTCTCTCGTTCCCGTCGAGAATGCTTCCATAGCGTATGCCACCACTGGAAGCGAGGCGAGTGATTTCGCTATTCAGCTGGCCAAGTTCGTCACCGGAAGGCAGGTCATCCTCTCCTTTTACGGTGCCTATCACGGGCTCACTGGATATGCTCTGCAATCCTCTCCCACGGAGGGGATGAGGCGGGTCGCACCTCGGACCTCTGAAGCTGTGTATGCGCCCTACCCTAACTGTTTCAGATGTCCTCTAAAGGCTGATAACTGCGAGGAGTGCTCTCATGCCGTACTGAACTTCATAGAGGAGGAGGTCCTCGGTAGGGCCGTGGAACCCGAGGACTTGGCTGGGATCATAGTGGAACCGCTCCAGTCTCATGGGGGTATACTATTCCCACCCTCCAGCTTCTTCAGGGGTCTCAGGGGGATTGCGGAGAGGACAGGCGCTCTACTCATAGTCGACGAGGTCTACACGGGTTTCGGAAGGACGGGTAGGTGGTTCGGGATAGAGCATCACGGAGTGGAGCCCGACATCGTGGTCATGGGCAAGGGAATAGCAGGTGGTCTTCCCCTAGCGGCTATTGCCTTCAGGGGCGATCTCGTGGAGGAGTGGTATCTGTGTAGCGGCGGCAGCCTCGGCACATACGCTGGCCACTACTTGGGAGTTTTGGCCGCCTTAGCGACTATAGAGGCGATCAGAGAGGAAAATCTCTTGGAAAATGCCCTGAGAAGAGGAGAAGAGATGATGAGAGGGTTGAGGGAGTTCGTCAGCAGATACGATCATGTAGCCGATGCCCGGGGGATCGGATGCGTGCAGGGAATTGAGATACTGGAGGGTGGGAGGCCCTCGAAGAGATTAGCGTCTGAGCTGAAGGACGCCCTCTTCAGAAACGGCTTGCTGGCCATAACCGTGGGCAGGCATCACAATGTGATCAAGCTGACGCCACCGATAACGATAACGGCTGAACAGGTGGAGGAGGCCCTCTCCATAATCGAAAAGTCGTTGGAGGAGGTCAGCCGAAGAGCTGAACGATGAAGTACGAGAGGATCACCATTAGGATCCCTATCAGAATGAGGGGGAGGAGGTTTGTGGTTAAGAGGGCGATCACGAAGGCTAAGTAATCCTTCCACTCGAGCTCAACCTCCTCATCCCCATCCTCAGGCATTTAACACTTCCACCTCCCTCAACTCATCCCAGAAGTGACACGCCACCCAATGGCCTGGCTCCACCTCCCTCAGAGGTGGTTCCTCCCTCTCGCAGATCTCCTCGGCGAACGGGCACCTAGTGTGGAACCTGCAGCCTGAGGGCGGGTGCAGGGGACTTGGTATCTCTCCCCTGAGGGTCATCTTCCTCTTCTTCTTGGCCAGCTTAGGGTCGGGTATTGGGATGGCCGATATCAGGGCCTTCGTGTAGGGATGAAGCGGTTTCTCGAAGAGTTCCTGCGAGGAAGCTACCTCCATGAGCTTCCCGAGGTACATCACGCCGATCCTGTTGCTCATGTGCTGTACTACTGCCAAGTTGTGGCTTATCAGCAGGAAGGTGAGGTCGAACTGTTCCTTGAGATCGCTCAGCAGGTTGAGTATCTTAGCCTGAACGCTCACATCCAAGGCAGAGGTAGGTTCATCGAGCACCATGAACTTGGGCCTCAGGATCAGGGCCCTAGCTATGACTATTCTCTGCCTTTGCCCTCCCGAGAACTCGTGCGGGTACCTGTCCATGTGCTCTACATTCAGTCCCACCAGCTTGAGTATCTCCGCTACCCTTTTCCTCACCTCCGTATCGCTGGCCCCCTCGTGTATGATCAGGGGTTCACCAACTATGTCCTTCACCCTCTTCCTCGGATGAAGGGCCTTATACGGGTCCTGGAAGACTATCTGCATCTCCCTCCTCAGGGGAATGAGTTCCTTGCCCGAGAGATCGGTTATGTCCCTCCCATCGAAGATTATCCTACCACCAGTGGGCTCGGTCAGCTTGAGGACCGTCCTGCCCAAGGTCGTCTTACCGCTTCCCGACTCGCCCACCAGGCCGAAGATCTCTCCCTTCTCTATGGATATGGAGACCCCGTCTACCGCCTTCACGTGACCGATCACCCTCATCATCACGCCACCGCGGACGGGGAAGTACTTCCTGAGATCCTGAACCTCCAGCATCATTTGGACGCACCCCCGAACAGGAAGCAGGCCACCTTATGCCCCGGTTCTACCTCTATCAGCTTGGGCACCTCCTTGTCGCACGGTTCGAATCTCTTCGGGCAGCGAGGATGGAACCTGCAGCCCGAGGGCGGATTTATCAGGGGGGGTATCTCCCCTTCCATCGAGAAGAGCTTCCCCCTGTATCTAGGCTTGGGTATGGATTTCAGCAGCCCCTGGGTATAGGGATGTAGGGGATTCTCGAATATCGTTTCAGTGTCGGCCACCTCCACTATTCTACCGGCGTACATCACCGCGATCCTGTCGCTTATCTCCGCAGCTAGGGCCATGTCGTGGGTTATGTAGATGACGCTGGTTCCCATCTCATCTATCAGCTCGCGAAAGAGATCCATTATCTGGGCCTGTATGGTCACATCCAGAGCGGAGGTAGGTTCGTCGGCTATGAGCAGCTTCGGCTTCAGGGCGAGCGCCATCGATATCACGACCCTCTGAGCCATTCCCCCGCTGAGCTCGTGGGGATAGCTCTTGTACACCCTTCCGGGGTCGGGGAGGCCCACCCTCCTGAATATCTCTAGGACTCTCTCCCTCGCCTCCTTCTTGGAGATCTCCTCGTGCACTAGGAAGGACTCGGCCACCTGATCACCCACCTGCATGACCGGGTTCAGGGCGGCCTTCGGCTCTTGGAAAATCATTGAGATATCTCTCCCCCTTATCTTCAGGATCTCCTTGAGGGGCAGCTTGAGCAGGTCTCTCCCCTGAAATATTATCTCCCCTCCGGTGATCTCGGCGTTTTGCTCCAGTAACCTGAGTATACTGAGGCCCGTCACCGTCTTGCCGCTGCCAGTCTCCCCCACGAGACCCAAGACCTCGCCATGTCCCACCTCCAAGTTGACGCCATCTATGGCCTTGACTATGCCTCTCAGGGTGTGGAATTGAACGTACAGATCCCTGATCTCCAAGAGATTCTCTCCTTTCCCGTTGCCGCTCACTCAATCACCTCCTCGCCCTGACATTCAGTATGTCGTTTATCCCGTCGCCCAGCAGGTTGAAGCCCAGCGTTGCCAAGAGTATCGCGAAACCGGGGAATGTGGAAACCCACCACTGCTCAGTTATGAACCTCCTCCCCTCGCTGACCATGACTCCCCACTCCGGGGTGGGGGGCTGGACACCCAGTCCGAGGAAACCGAGGCCGGCTGCGGTGAGGATGGTCCCGCCCATGTCAAGGGTGGCTTGAACTACTACCGGCGCGATGACCATCGGGAGGACATGGAGAAATAGTATCCTCTTGTCGCTGGCCCCTATCGCCCTAGCTGCCTCTATATACACCTCCTCCCTTATCTGGAGGGTGCTGGCCCTAGCCAGCCTGGCGTAGTAGACCCAAGAGACGAAGGCTATGGCGAGCATGGTGTTGAAGAGCCCGGGTCCTAGAGCGGCAGCCACGGCCAAGGCGAGTACCAGTCTGGGGAATGCCATGAACATGTCCGTGATCCTCATAAGAACCTCGTCGACCTTACCCCCGAAGTAGCCGGAGATTATGCCTATGGTAGTTCCGACGGTGAATGAGATAGCGACAACTATAAGGGCTATAAACAGTGAGATCCTAGATCCCCAGACCACCCTGCTGAATATATCCCTTCCGAGCTGATCGGTGCCGAAGGGGTGCTCCCAGCTGGGGGGCTGGAGCCTGTTCTTGAGGTCCTGCTTTATGGGATCGTAGGGTGCTATGAAGGGTGCGAAAATCGCCACCAACACTAGAAATATGGTCAGAGCGAGTCCCAAGACCGTGAGAGGGCTCTTCTTCACCAGTATAAGGGTTATCTTGAAGTCCTCGGATCTGAAGTACTCCATCAGACCTCTGATCTTCTCCCCTACGTTCATGAGAGCACCTCCTCAGGCGTACCTTATCCTCGGATCGAGGAACGCGTAGAGTATGTCCACGACCAAGTTGGCCACTGAGTAGATCACCGCTATCAGCAAGGTGGACCCCATAACCGCCAAGAAATCCACGGACAGGAACGCACCTGTTGAGTACCTCCCCAATCCGGGCCAAGCGAATATGGTCTCCGTGAGTATCGCACCCTCTAGCAGGCTTCCGTAAGCCATCCCTATGACGGTCGTAGTGGGTATGAGCGCGTTCCTCAGGGCGTGCCTGAACAGCACGACCCTCTCGGACAGGCCCTTAGCTCTGGCCGTCCTTATGAAGTCTTGGGTCATGACCTCGAGTAAGGATGTCCTAGTGATCCTAGTGATTGATGCAGATGCGTAGTAGCCCAAGACGAATGAGGGGAGTATGAGATGCCATACGGCATTCGTGAACGCCTCGAAGTTCCCGGTAATCAGGCTATCGAGTGTTAAGATACCAGTTATTCTGGGTGGGGTCTCTATCCCTGGATCCAGCCTACCAGGCCCTGGGAATATCCCCAGCTGGTAGTAGAGGACGAAGAGCAGGATGAGACCCAGCCAGAAGACGGGCATGCTCACTCCCATAAGGGCGAATATTCTGGAGATGTGGTCGGGCCACTTGTCCTTCTTCACGGCCGAGATTATACCGAGGGGTATCCCTATCACTATGGCAACTATCATCGCCGCCGTCGCCAGTTCGATCGTCGCGGGAAAGAACTTCATGAGGTCCTCTGCCACCGGCTTATTCGTTCTTATGGACTTGCCTAAGTTACCGTGGAGTAAGTTCACCATGTAGTCAACGAACTGCTCGGGAAGGGGCTTATCGAATCCCCACTCCCTTCTAACCTTCTCTATAAGCTCGGGAGGAGCTTGAGGTCCCAGAATGGCCCCTATCGGATCAGCAGGAATCACATGAGACACGATAAACGTAATCACAATTATTCCGAATAGGACGAACAACATTAGGGCCAGACGCCTCAATATGTACGTCTTAAGGTCCAACAGCTACCCCCCGGAAGAGAAAAAGGGAAGGGGAGTCTCAGCTCCCTCCAGCCTTTGACACCTTAGAGAGGTCCTCGAGGAAGAACGTCGGATCGGGCAGATAGTTCTTCACGTAGTCCCTCGCTACGTGCTGGGCGAGGGTCTGGTAGAGGATCGCGTAGGGTCCGTGGTCGAGTATGTAGTCAGTGAGCTCGAGGTACATCTGCTTCCTCTTACTGTTGTCGAACTCCACGGCCGCCTTCTCAGCGAGGTCGGCGGCGTGGTCATCGTACCAAGAGTTCCTCCAAGCGAGCTGTTTCACCCTGTAGTCACCGAAGGCCTTAGCGTTGTTGTCCGGATCCGGATAGTCAGATCCCCAACCTGCGAGCACAAGCTGAAGACCTTGCTTTCTATACTTCTCGTACATCTCGGACTGGGTCATCTGCACGATCTTCACCTTGATGCCGCACTCGGCCAGGTCTGCCTGTATCTTGGTTGCTATGTCTATCTGAGGATAGGTCGGCGGCGTGGTCAGCTCTATGGTGAATCCATTGGCCACACCGGCCTTAGCTAAGAGTTCCTTGGCCTTGGCCACATCCTTCTTGTAGGGGGTCTTCGGGTTCGCTCCGAGCAGACCCTTTGGAATGACAGTCTGCCACTTTATCGCTGCTCCAAGCAGGATGTCGTTTATTATGCTGTCATAGTCTATACAGTACCTGATCGCATCCCTAACCTCTTCCTTGTCCAACGGTTTCACGGCAACGTTCATTCCCAAGTAGACTATGTGAGTCCTCTCCACCTTTATCACGTTTATTCCGGGCGTACCCTCAACCTGTTTGACCTGCTCTGCGGTCAAGTCAGTTGCTATGTCAACATCCCCCTTCTTTATCAGGAGGAGCTGATCCGTGGGCTCGGGAACATGCTTTATGATCACCCTCTTCACAGCTGGCTGACCTGGCTTCCAGTAGTATGGGTTGGCCTTAAGGACTATTTCGGCCTCCCTATCCCACTTCTCTAGGACGAACGGACCGCTACCGGCGCTGTGATCGGTCATCCAATCGCTTCCCATGTCCCCGTTCTTCGCATGGGCCTCGACCACCTGCTTATCTACGACTGCGGAAGTCGTGAACGTCAGGGTAGCGAGGAAGAAGCTCGGAGCTACTGGCTTATCTAAGGTTATCTTGACGGTGTAGTCATCGATCTTCTCTATCTGCTCGGGAGTGGAGACGAACTGGGTAAGAACCCAAGAAGCGGTCTGCTTAAGCTTGATTACCCTCTGGAGGGAGTAAACGACATCATCGGCGGTGAGGGGATTACCGCTAGCGAACTTAATACCCTTCCTTATATGGAAGGTCCAAACCTTGCCATCTTCGCTGACTTCCCACTTCTCAGCGACCTCGGGCTTAACATTGACCAGATCAGGAAGCTCGAAATCCACAAGCTTATCATAAAGCTGGTTGACAACGAAGCATGAGGTGAACTCATAAGCCCTAGCCGGATCCATAGAGACCGCATCGCTGGTATCCATAGCTATTATCAGGGTATCAGCGGGGGTCTTCATCCGGGCCTTGGGCTGGGTGGTGGTCGTCTTAGTCGTGGTGGGAGCTGGAGGGGCGCCAGCAGTCCGGGTCACGGTCACGGTCTTGACAGAGGTCTGTGTCACGGTGACAGTGGTTGTCTTACCGGGGCCCGCGGCAAAATACCCTATGAGGAGCCCCACGATCAGGAGGACTATAACGATTATCCAATCTTTCCCACTCATCTAGAACACCCAGTGTGGTTAGATAAGCCCTAAAATCTGACAAATATAAATCTTGACCTCAGATAGGGGAGCACAGGCTTGGATAGATCATGTATTTTTCCCTTTTTCAACAAAAAGTTTTTCCGGTTCGAGGGAGGGGTCGTACGCCTCAGAGAGATCCATCTTTCCATACATCTATCGACGATCCTCTATCAATAGGACAGGTTTTCGACATAGTAACATAGAATTAGCGCAGCTAGGTGTCTAAGTGTCATCCACGCTTCCCGTCCCTTTAAGGAGAACTCGTGGTATCAGGAGCTCTCCAAAAAACAACGGTTAAATTTCCATACTTACTGTTCATGAGTAGAGCCATGAGAAGGTCAAAGCTTACCGTATTACTGATGCTCTCACTCATGCTTCCCCCTCTCCTGCAGGCCTCCAGTGGTGGTAGAGCCCTCTTACTGAGGATAGAAGGTACCATCACAGAGGGCGTGGCGGAGTACATCGCGTCCGGAGTGAAGCTTGCTGAGAGCAGGGACATGGATGTGCTCATAGTCCTCAACACCGATGGAGGGTTCCTCCAGCCGACTGAGCGGATAGTCGGGACAATCAGCTCTTCACCGGTGAGGGTGGCCGTCTACATCCCATCCGGTGGGAGGGCATTCTCGGCTGGCGCCTTCATAGCACTGTCCGCGGATAAGATATGTATGGGACCTGGATCTTCCATAGGGGCGGCTGAACCTAGACCGAGAGATGAGAAGGTGGTGAACGCCCTCTCCAGCTGGATGAAGAGCTTAGCTGAGGTTTCAGGTAAGAACTCAACGGCTGCGGAACTGTTCGTTAGGGAGAATTTGGCTCTGACCGCTGAGGAGGCCTCGAAGTACGGAATAGCGGACTGCACGGCGAAGAATTCTCTAGAAGCGCTGGAGAGGATGGGCTGGCCCAGAGATACAGAGGAATATTACCCGGATGTAAGGGTATCCCTCCTCCTCGTCATAACGGATCCGCTGAACGCTTGGGTCATATTCATTCTGGGCATAATACTCGTGCTGCTTGGACTGACGCACCCGACCTTCGTGATGGAGGCCGGTGGAACCATAATGATAGTGCTGGGCCTCTACGCGTTCGGCCTTATCGGGGCGAGTCTAGCGGCTATAATACTCATGGTGATGGGAGCGACGACCATATTCCTCGAGTTGAAGACCGGTCACGGTTTCCTAGCCCTGACGGGTGCTGTGATCTCCGCTATTGGCCTGCTGCTTGTGTACGAATCTGGACCACTGATAGCACCCACCTTAAGTGTCGAAGCCGTGATTGTATCTCTAGTTGTTTTCTCCGGACTTGTCGGGTTCTATCTGTACAAGATAAGGGAGATCCTGTCTAAAAGAACAAGTCCCCTTAGTCCAGAAAACGTAATAGGTAAAACAGGAGTAGTTAAGGTCGCTATAAGGCCGGATAGAGAGGGGGTGGTACTCGTTGGCTCTGAGCTCTGGACTGCCGTTTCAAATGAGAGCATAGAGGAGGGGGAGAGGGTGAGGATAGTTGATATTGAAGGTTTTAAGGTCAAGGTGGTGAGAGAATGATCCAAGCTGTAGTTTTGGGTCTGTCAGAGTTCCTTATAGCTGTTGTCGTCTTTATCCTGATCCTGTTCCTAGCTTCGGCAATTAAAATAGTGCCTGAGTTCAAGAGGCTTGTAATTCTGAGGCTGGGCAGGTTTCTAGGGGTGAAAGGGCCCGGTATAGTATTCAGGGTTCCTATAATTGACCAAATAATATGGATAGACCTGAGGGAGAGCTACTTCGATGTGCCGCATCAGACCTGCATAACGAAGGACAACGCCCCCACCGATATAGACTTCATCGTCTACTACAAGGTGGTGGATCCCATGGCGAGCGTCCTCAACGTGTCGGACTTCAAGGGGGCGGCAATAGGAATAGCTACCACCACACTGAGAGCGGTCATAGGTGAGATGATGCTTGATGAGGTCCTAGCAAAGAGAGATGAGATAAACAACATCCTGAGAGTTAAGCTCGATGAGGTGACCGAGCGATGGGGCGTCAAGATAACTAACGTAGAGATCAGGGAGATATTACCTCCTAAAACGGTCCAGGAAGCCATGATAAAGCAGATGGCTGCTGAACGTAACAGGAGGGCCATGGTAACAGAGGCTGAGGGAAAGAAGGAGGCGGCAATAAGGGTAGCTGAGGGCG
This sequence comes from Thermoproteota archaeon, assembly GCA_030130125.1. Classification (NCBI taxonomy): domain Archaea; kingdom Thermoproteati; phylum Thermoproteota; species Thermoproteota archaeon. The sequence goes on along the minus strand of JARZZM010000001.1, from coordinate 45,938 downwards.
AAAAGCAGGCGGCCATACTGAAGGCCGAGGGTGAGAGGCAGGCCCAGATACTCAAGGCTGAGGGCTACGCCTTGGCCCTCAAGACCATAGACGAGGTCGCGAAGGCGTTGGATGAGAAGACCATGAAGCTTCAGTACTTGGATGGGCTGAAGGTGATAGGTTCCTCCGAGGCTACAAAGTTCCTGATACCCATGGAGCTGATGGAGATCGTGAAGGACTGGCTCTCCAAGGAGGGTAGAAGGGAGGGCGAACACTGAGCCCAGCCCTCTTATCTTTTGAGTTCCCAGCGGTACTTCCCTCCAGCCTGAAAGCTGACTCCTCATTCCCGCAAGAGGATGTCCCGCGCAAGGGAGAGAATAGAAGGAAATAGATCACGAGAGCAGTGAGGTTACTCCTCAAGTTCTCTCAAAATCCTCTCAAACCTCGGCCTCAGAGGGGGGATTTCGGTCTTGACGACCTCCCAAACGATCCCCAAGTCTACTCCATGGTACTCGTGAATCAGTTTATCCCTCATACCTACGAGGTATTTCCAAGGAATATCTGGATATTTCTCTCTGATCTTGCGTGGAATTTTCTTAGCGGCCTCTCCCATGACTTCTAAGCTTCTGATAACAGCGTTTATAGTCTTCCTGTCTCCGATAAACTCTTCGAAATCCATGCCCTCGGTAAATTCTTCGATCTCATCAATAGATGTGAGAATGTCGAGGATGTAGTCCCTATAAGACCTCTTCACACCATAACGACCTCTTCCAAGATGTATTTCCCAATGTGGGGTTTAAGCGCCTTTTTAGATACGAGATCAACCTTCATACCTATCAAGTTGCTCATGTACTCCTCTAACTCGAGAAATTTGAGGAGTCCTATAGGCCTCTCGAACTCGACGAGTATATCGACATCGCTTTCCTCTCCAGCTTCTCCTCTGACAATGGATCCAAAGATGCCGATTCTTTTCACACCGTACTTCTCCCTCAGTTCGCTCTCATGCTTTTTGAGGATGGTCCTGATCTCATCGAGTGATCTTACCGTTTTTCTCACTCAACCTCCTCTTTTTCCATCAATTTTAGGGCTCTTAAACCTTTCTGGGGGTTTATATATAGTGGCTGCCGAGAGCGTCTGGTATGGATCCTGTTGGCCGCGAAGGTGAATCTTGAGGATTTAATATCTGAGGTCTTACAAATGAAAGGAAACCACACGGAGCGGTCAGTGAGGGATGAGAAGTTAGGGTTCACATGCAGCTACAGCATAGGTCACCAAGGATTTCACTCTAGGGGGGAGATTCATTCTGGCGATCGATGGCCATCCTAGGAAGCCTCAACTATCCCAAAATGGCTTTACTCTCAGCTAGCTACTTCAAAAAAGGAGTGTTAAATTTTTCTACGTGTACAGGTGACAGGCCACGAAGTGACCCGGCTCCACCTCCATGAGCTCGGGTTCCTCCTTATTGCACGGTTCGAAGCTCATGGGACATCTCGGGTGGAATCTGCATCCAGGAGGGATGTCTATAGCTGAAGGGATCTCACCCTCCAGTCTCAGCCTCTCCTTCCTCTTGCCCGGGGTAGGGACGGGTATGGCGCTCAGCAGAGCCTTGGTGTAGGGGTGCAGGGGGTTCTTGAATAGGTCCTTCGTCCTTCCTAGCTCGACTATCTTGCCAAGGTACATTATGGCTATCCTGTCAGAGATGTACTTGGCTACGGCCAAATCGTGGGTTATGAAGAGGTAGGCGACGCCGAATTCCTTCCTGAGATCCATCATCAGATCCAAGATGGAAGCCCTCAGTGAGACGTCGATCATGCTGACTGGCTCATCAGCAACCACCAGTTTGGGTCTGGTGATCATGGCCCTAGCTATGGCGACACGCTGCCTCTGTCCCCCGCTGAGGTAAGCTGGATAGGAGTTGAAGAACGTCTCCGGGGGCGTGAGTCCCACCTTCTCGAGCATCTCCAGCACCATTTCCTTGGCCTCTCTCCCCTCAGCTATCTTGTGGATGAGCAGGGGATCCATTATGGCCTCTCCGACCCTCATCCTAGGGTTGAGGGACGCGTATGGGTCCTGATATATTATCTGCATGTGCCTCCTCATCAGTCGGAGCTCCTTCTTGCCCAAGGAGGTTATGTCTCTCCCTTGGAAGATGACCCTCCCGGAGGTGGGCTCTATCAACCTCAGCACCACTTTACCAGTTGTGGTCTTCCCGCTTCCCGACTCCCCGACTAGTGAGAAGACCTCTCCCTCCTCTATGTGAAAGCTTATCCCGTCCACCGCCCTGACGTACCTCTCTTCCCTCGTGAGGAGCCGCTCTATGAAGGTCTTAGCGACCGGGAAATACTTCTTCAGATTCTCCACCTTTAGCAGCATGCGATCACCCTCCGTACAGCCAGCACTTCACGAGCCTCCCGTCAATCGATTTGGTGGGTGGTTCCTCCTTGAAGCAGATAGGCATCGCATCAGGGCACCTAGGGTGGAACCGACATCCCTTTGGAGGATCGTGGAGATCTGGTGGGGACCCAGGGATGGACACGAGCTCCTGCTCCTCAAGTTCCACATTCGGTATTGCCTTTAGCAGCTCCCTAGCGTATGGGTTCAGGGGTTTCTTAGCTAGCTCCTCCGACTTCGAGAGCTCCATGAGCCACCCGGCGTACATCACCCCTATCTTGTCAGATACCTCCAACTCTAGAGCTAGATCGTGGGATATTAGGATTATCGCCACGCCGAACTCGTCCCTCAACTTAGAGAATAACTCCATTATCTGATCCTGCACTATAACGTCGAGGGCCGTAGTGGGCTCATCAGCTATTATCAGCCTGGGGCTCAGGGAGATGGCCATTGCTATCATCACCCTCTGCCTCATCCCTCCACTGAGCTGATGGGGATAGTCGTTGAACCTATCCCTGGAGATCCCCACCTCCTCCAGTAGTTCAAGGGCTCTCCTCTTAGCTTCCTCCTTGCTCACATCCTCGTGGGCCAAGATAGTCTCCACTATTTGATCGCCTATCCTCATGAGGGGGTCCAAGGAGGTCATTGGATCCTGAAAGACCATAGCTATCTCCTTGCCCCTGATATCCCTTAGCTCCTTCTCGCTCATCTTGGTCAGATCCTTCCCGTCCAGCCTGATGCTCCCTCTAACTATCTTCCCTGGGGAGGGGACTAGGTTCATTATCGCCAGTCCGAGCGTGCTCTTCCCGCTTCCCGACTCACCCACTATCCCCAGTATCTCGGCCCTGTCGAGTTCGAAGGAGACCCCCTCGACCGCCCGGACCACGCCCCTCTTGGTGAAGTAGTAGACATGGAGGTCCTCTATCTCCAAGAGCACTCATCTCACCTCCTTCTGCCCAAGCATCCTGTTGAGTCCCTCACCGAGGAGACCGAAGCCCAAGGCCAGCAGTATTATCATGGTTCCCGGGAACACGACGGGCCACCACTTGCCCGATAGGAAGTACCTCTGGCCGTTCTTCAGGTCGAATCCCCAGTCAGGCGTTGGGGCCGGGACGCTAAGTCCTAGGAAGCTCAGACCCGCCTCGGTCAGGATGGCATCAGCCACGTTCAGGGAGAACACCACCGCTATGATGAAGAACACGTTGGGGAATATGTATTTGCGGAGTATCCTCCAGTCAGTCGCACCCAAGGCCCTAGCTGCCTCCACGAAGAGCTGCTCCCTCAGCGAGAGGACCTGCCCCCTCACCATCCTGAAGTAAGTGGGGATGTATACCACGGCCAGTGATATGGACGTGTTGTATATACCGGGCCCGAGCATTGCAGCCACCGCAATGGCGAGTATGAGCCCAGGGAAGGCGTATATACTGTCCATCACTAGGGAGAATACCCTGTCGAGTGGGCCTCCGACGTATCCGGAGATGAGGCCCAGAGGTATGCCCACCACCATGGACAGGGCGGTGGACATGAGTATCACCACCATTATGGTCCTAGAACCGTAGACGACGCGGCTGAATACGTCCCTTCCTATGGTATCGGTGCCCCAAGGGAATTCGGGGGACGGAGGGGTTACGGGCATGCCCACGGTCTTGACAGGATCGTAGGGCGCTATGAACTCGGCGAATACGGCCATCACTAAAACGGTCAGCACCATAATCAGACCGACTACCATCATGTAACCGTCCAGCCCGGCATCCCTCACAGAGCTGAGGAAGCGAGAGAGGTTGAACGTCCTCATCAAATCACCTCAGTACCTTATCCTAGGATCGACGTACGCGTACACCAGATCAACGATCAGGCTGACCAAGGCCACGAAGAGGGCGTAGAACACTATTGCCCCCTGTATGGTTGTGAAGTCCCTATACGTTATCCTCTCGACTAGGAAGGTGCCCATTCCCGGCCATGAAAACGTGGTCTCGGTGAGAACTGCGCCGGCCAGCAGGAGAGCAAATTGAAGACCCATCATGGTGAGAATTGGGATGAGAGCGTTCTTCAGCGCGTGCTTGAACAGGATGGCCCTTCCTGGGAGGCCCCTAGCCTTGCAAGCCCTTATGAAGTCCTGACCCAGCACCTCCATCAGGCTGGATCTCACCAACCTAGTGTATATGCCGGAGAGGACCAGCCCTAAGGTGAGTGAGGGCAGCGCCAAGTGAGCCAACGAGTTGAGCAGGCTATCCATCTTCAGGCTTATGATCGAGTCCAAGACATACAGGCCCGTCATCGATGGAGGTTCCATACCCGGATCTATCCTCCCACCTACCGGTAGCATGTGGAGCCAGACTCCGAACACGAGCTGTAGCATCATTCCAAGCAGGGGTATGAAGAGGGAATACACGACGATGCTGTAGATCCTCATGGATGCATCTACCTTTCCACCTGATCTTATCCCCGCAAGCATTCCCGTGGCTAAGCCCAATAGGACGCTGACTAAGAAGCCGCCTATGGTCAGCTCAAGAGTTGCGGGGAAGTGGTCCATTATCTCTTGGATGACGGGCCTCTTCCCCCATATCATCGACCTTCCCAAGTCTCCTCTCAGCAGGTTCCCCAAGTAGTCGAGGTACTGCTGCCAAAGGGGCTTATCGAGACCCAGCTGATGCTCCAGCTTCTTTATGTACTCTGGAGAGGCCTTCATCCCGACTATGGCTATCACAGGATTTCCTGGGAGGACCCTCATTACTAGGAAGACCAACGTCAGCAAAATGAGGATCATGGGGATCGTCATAAGAATTCTAGTTATCACGTAGGCCCTTAGTGACATCTGGAATCCACCCTAGCGGGAAAGATAAAAAGGAAAGGGGAGGTTCAGCTACCAGCTTCCTTGTATATCAGGTAGTACCTGAGCAGCATTATCGGGTCGAGTACTATACCGTGCACGTTCTTCTTCGCAGCAACGTAGAGCTTGCCCTGGAATATGGGCACTATAGGAGCATCATCAGCCAATATCTGCTGGGCCTGCTTGTACAGCCGCTCCCTCTCCTTCTGGTCTAGGGATACTTGGGCCCTCTCCAGTATCTTGTCAAGATCGGGGTTGCTGTACGGCTCACCGAGCCACCTGTTGGATCCGGTGTGGAGGAACGGGAACAGGTAGTTGTCGGGATCTATGTAGTCGGGATACCAGCCGTAGAGGGTCACAGGTAGCTGGCCCTTCCTAGTGAGCTCCAGATAGGTGCTCCACTCGGCGCTCTTCACGGTCACCTCGACCATTCCGGTCTTCTCCCAAGCCTCCTTTATCAGAGCAGCGACATCGGCCTCAGTATCGCCGTAGTGGGAAGGCGTGTACCACAGCTCAACCTTGAGCTTGTTGGACACGGAGTAGCCAGCCTCCTTGAGCAGCTTCTTGGCCAGCTCTATGTTGGCCTCCCCGTACTTCTCCTTGAAGGCGTCTATGTGGCTCCACATGCCCATGGGAACGAGGCTGTAGAGAGGATCCACCGTGCCCAAGAAGACCCTCTCGGTTATGGCCTTCCTGTCGAGGGCGGCGGCGAGGGCCTGTCTGACCTTCTTGTTGTCGAAGGGCTTTATCTTCGTGTTGAACACGATGTACCTTATGAAGGAGCCCTTACCCTCTATCACCTGGATGTCGGGCTTCTTCGTGAGGTCCTTTATATCAGTGGGGTTCAGGGTCCTCCAAGCTATATCTATCTCACCGCTCTCCAGCGCCAGCCTGAGGGTGGTGGCGTCCTTGTAGAACTTGACTATAACCTTGGGAGTCTTGGGCTTCTCTCCGTAGTAATAGGGGTTGGCCTCCAGTATAAGGACCTGATCCCTGACCCACTTGGTTATCTTGTAGGGACCGACGCTGCCAGCGGTGTTGTCGGAGGAAATCTCATCGGCAGGATACTTGTCCGGTGGTATGGGGAAGTAGGTGGGGACGGCCAGCACCGCTGGATAGAAGGCCACGGGCTGGTTCAGCACTATCTTTAGAGTGTAGTCGTCGATTACTTCTGTCTTGTTGACGAAGTCGAGCACGAACCACGCGGGGTCTCCCTCTATCCTAGCCACCCTATCTATGGACCACTTCAGGTCCTTGGCGGTGCAGGGAGTCCCGTCTGCGAATTTCAGATTCTTCCTGAGCTTCAGTATGTAGACCTTACCTCCTTCCTGGACCTCGTAGTCCTCTATTATTCCCTTAATCAGCTCAGTAGTTCCTGGCTTGTACTTGAACGGACCCTCCCCTATGTTGTTGAACACCTCCCAAGTATAGAAGTCGTATGCATTGGCCGGATCTAGGTCGGAAACCTTATCGGTCACTCCTATCACTATGGTGTCAGCGTATTTCTTGGGTGGCGTGGTCTGGGTTGTCGTGGTCTTGGGTGGAGGGGCGCCCGCTGTTTGCGTGACCGTCACGGTTTTGACAGATGTCTGTGTGACGGTGGTAGTGATCGTCTTGCCCGGTCCAACTGCGAAATAGCCTATCAGTAGGCCTAAAATAAGTAGAACTATCGCTATACCCCAGTCCTTTCCGCTCATTGTGACACCCCCTTTTGGGGCGAAGGAACACTCCGATCTGATTAATATAAGCTTGTCTGGGATTTATATAGGTAAAATTAAAAGAAGCGTTACGTTGAGTCGAGCTTCGGATTTTTCGGAACGAATGGGTTCTAGGCACGGTCGATGGTGACCAGTTTGCAAACCGATCCACCCTGCCAGTGGAGGTAGAGATGGATGTCCAGACCTTCTCGAGAACTAAAAAGAGTGAAGAAGGACCATCAGATCAGGTCGTACTCCTTCAAGGTCTCCTCTTTGGGGACTCCGTCCTTGTCCCATCCCCTGAGCTCGTAGTAATAGTCAAGGAACCTCTCCTGCTCCTCCTCAGTTATCTTCCTCTCCTCTCCCTCGTGGATGAAGGACTCCCTGAACAGCCTCTTAGGTAGTCTGTCATCCTTCCTCCTCACGCCAAGCTTCACGTTATACATCCTCACTAGGTTTATTATGCGCCTAGCGGCAGTTTTAAGGTCAGTTATGCTTGTTTCCCTTCCGGTTATGAGCGTGTAGTACTTGGCCATTTGCTCCCAGTCTATCAGGGTTCTGGTGAACTTGCATATCACGAAGGAATCCTCTAGTACGCCCTTCTCCTCAAGATCCGCTAACACTTCAGTTTTCTCCTTTGTGACAGATTTCCTGTCTCCTCCAAGTCCCTTTATGTCGGCGAAGTAGCCGGTGAGCCTCAGGTGACAGGCGCCCCTAGAGGAGACTCCGTAGCTGAGGATCATGCTCTTCAGGGTTCTGGGATCGTAGCCCGCGGGCTCCAGTCCCTTCACGTGAATCGCAAGATCTTGGAGGCCCAGCTTCTCAGCGGCAGCTCTAACTCCCTCGGCAAGCAGGTCTCCCACTCCTCTCCTCTCAGCTATCATCTTGGTGATCTCGTACAGGGATTCGGGCTCGCTGTAATCGAGCTTGAAGCCGGGATCAAGCTTGCCCCTCTTGTACGCCTCGATTGCGAAGCCGAATATGTTGCCTATTGTGATGGTGTCCATGCCCAGCCCATCAATGAGGTCATTCAACCATACTATGGCCTTTATGTCGGTGACGGCAGCTAGGCCGCCTATCGAGTAAACGGTCTCGTATTCCACTTCCACCTCGCTTCCAGCGTACTTCCCCTCCTTCACCTTGCTGTACCTTCCGCAGGGGGTCGGGCAGCCGAAGCATCCCTTTGCGTGTACGAATACCTCTCTCTCAATTGCATCCCAGGCTATCCTGTCCCATCCCTCTACGCTGCCCCTCGACCAGTAGTAGCTGGGGAAGAACCCCCACTCGTTGGCTAGTTCGACTAAGCCCGTCGTCCCCTTCTCGAAGTACGATTTCAGCTCCTCCCTAGCCCTAGGTATTATCTCCTCTGAGGTGTACTTCCTCACACCGTCCGGGTCCGCTGCGTCCCACTTCATGGTATCGTAATCGATAACTATGGCCTTTAGCTTCTTTGATCCCATTACAGCTCCCCCACCGGTCCTACCGGCCTGCCTCCACTTCTCATTACCTATCACCGCGTACTTCACCAAGTTCTCTCCAGCAGGGCCTATTGAGGCTACGGAGCTGCGTCCATATTCCTTCTTTAGGGTATCCTCGGTCTCGTATATGGTCTTCCCCCAGAGATAGCTGGCGTCCTTCACCTCTACGCCATCCTCCCTCACGACCAAGTAAACGGGCTTCTCCGCTCTGCCCGTTATTACCAAGGCAGTATAGCCCACCCACCTGAAGGCGGCCCCGAAGGTACCTCCCACGACGGACTCTCCTATGATCCCCGTCTGGGGAGATCTGAAGATGAAAGTCCCCTTACCGGAGTACGGAACGGCCGTCCCGGTGAAGGGACCTATCGCGAATATGAGAGGGTTGTCCGGGCTAAGCGGGTCGGTCCCCTCGTCGGTCATATCGTAAAGCAACTTTGCTCCGAGACCCTTACCACCTATGAATTTGAGAGCCAGATCGTCGGGAACGGGTTCACGTCTTTGCTCTCCCGATGAGAGATCGACCCATTGTATTAGGCCGTAACCCTTCAAGCAGACCACCGAGTTAAGGGCTACTGGATCTTAATTAAGGTTCTCAAGTCCTGCAGTTTTCCCTGCACTCCTGATCAGCGACAGGGCCTTTCTCTCGAGCTCTAGAGCCCTCCCCTTCGTGGGTGCGTCCACATGATATCTGAATACAGGTTCAGTTCCAGAGGGCCTGAGGAGCATCCAGCTTCCATCGTCCAAGATCACCTTCACGCCATCTATCTTGATCAGATCTCCGAGCGGTTCGACCAATGCCTCAATCTCGGAGAGTAGCCTTCCCTTAAGGTGATCAGGGCAGGGAATCGCGCCCTTCCTAGTGTACCTCTCGGGTATCCATGAGAGCGATTCCGAGAGGGACCTTCCATCCAATACCCGTAACAGCTTGGCGGTGGCGTAGACGGGATCTCCGTAAAGGATGTTCCCCGGCCAGATGTACTTCCCCGACTCCTCGAACGCGAAACCCGCTCCCTTCCTCAGTATAGCCTCAGCCATCGCTGGCGGGCCCACCTTAGTGTAGATAATCTCGATCCCGTACTCCCTCAGGATCTCCACTGCTCCCGTTGTGTTGACAGGGCACGCTACCTTCCTTATGCCCCTGCTCCTCGCCTCCTCCAAGGCGAACAGGATTCCCAACCTATCGGGAGGGACCACCTCTCCTCTCTCGTCGACGAATATGGCCCTATCCCCATCTCCATCTAGCGACAGCCCGAATATCGCACTCTCCTCCCTGACGATCCTTCCAAGTAGTCCCAGTGATTTCTGATCCGGTTCAGGCGGTCTGTTGGGGAAGTCCCCCCTTATCTCTCCGTTCAGAACCCTCATTTCCAAATCATCCAGCACATGGAGGAAGTCCCTAACCGCGGGGGAGTGGCCTGAGTCCAAAATTATCCTGCCCTCCAGGGTAGGGAACTCACTTCTCACGTCCTCCCTGTAGCTGGAGAGGGCATCTCCCCTCTCAACTTCACCCAAGTCCTCCAACCCGACCAATCGAAACCTCTCACCCTCGAATATCTCCTCTATCTCCCTCTCTTCATCTCCGAAGATCTCCGCCGTATCGCCCCTGAAGAGGAGGATCCCGTGTATGTCCGGAGGAGTGTGAGAACCCGTTATCATGGCGGCTCCTTCGCTATTCCCCTTCATCCCGTGGAGCAGGGCCGGGGTCGAGGTGAGACCGAAGTCGATCACGTCGCTACCGCCCGCGAGGAGACCGGACACGAAGGTCGGGTGGATGATCTTGTTGCGCAGCCTAGCATCCCTTCTAACCGCTATCCTGCCACCCGAAAGGAATGAAGAGAAGGATAAAGCCAGCTTAATTACATTCAGAGGATTAAGCTTCCCGTTAACGTATCCCCTGAATCCCGATGTCCCGAAGACCCTCATTTGAAGATCAGGTTCTTATAGTGGATCTAAATTAATTCTGGGTATGGTATGTAGACACTCATCTCGATTTATAAGCCGCGAGTACCCTGAGGGAGCTAATCTCCTACCCAAATAACCCTATTCAGCCCTTTGAAGTGTCTATCTCCCGTTATGACGGATCCTTCAACGATCAAGGAGGTTGAGAGTACTATTGCATCGTTTAAAGCTGGTTTTCGTCTCATGCCCTGCCTCCTCGCATTATCCAGCAGCACGCCGTACGCCTCTCTCAACCCCAAGATGACTTGGTCATCTAGATCCCGGATTGCGGAGACCGATCTCACTAAGTTTATCCTCTCCTCAACCTGAGCCCTGTCCATACCCTCCCTGAAGTACTTGTGTGCGAGTTCGGCTAGGACTACGGAAGGTGTGATCACTTCCTCTGCCCTCCTTAACTCTTCTAGCACCTTTTTCCCCTTGTCTGAGCCGAGGAAGTATTCGATCCACGCGTAGCTATCCACCACAAGTGGTCTAGATCCTAGCATCCCCTCTATCCTCCTCGGTGAACCTCGAGATCTTTCCCCTGTCTATCCCGAAGTTAGCGTCCAGTTCCCTATTTCTGAGCTCTTGAATGAGCGTTATAATTAGTTCATCGTAGTTTCGAGCCCTTTTTCTCCTCTTTAGATCCTCCAGCATCCTTAGCGTGGATCTGCTGATCCTGATTGTGGTAGTGGAGGGCATACGATACCTAGGGGTTCTTGTATATAAGCATACTTGTATGCTCTTACACCAGAAAGCGTCCAAAAATCGATCAGGACCAGTTTTAATATGATGCCATCAAATTTCCCGGTGTTCCTGTGGGAAAAGAAGGCCTAGTCAAGTCCCTGAAACTCTTCATTGCGTTCATCCTGATATGGACCCCCTACCGCTATGTGACCGGGATGCTCGGTTGGGGGGTCCTGACTCCAGAGCCGCTCCCCCTGCTTGTGGAATCCGTTGTCAAGCTTGCAGTCTCATTTGGACTGGTTTACCTCTTCCTGAGATGGTTCGATGACTCTTGGGAGGATGTAGGCGTTTCTAGGAGGGGTATAGGGGAATCCCTCTCCCTCGCTGCTCTAGGTTCCGTATCCTTGCTCTCGATACACTTGGCGATGGGGGGTAAGCCCGACCTCAACTTGCTGGGCACTCTCCACCTCTTCCTCGTCGTTGGTCCAGCGGAGGAGTTGGTGGACAGGGGATACTACTTCTCCATGATGGCCTCGGATTATGAGGGGAGATGGAAGTTTTGGACCGCTGCCTCGCTCAGCTCCCTCCTCTTTGCCCTTAGTCACCTTCCAATAGACCTTCTAGTTGCTAAATACGGTCTTAGAGAGGTAAGCTTGCACCTGCTATCGGTCTTCGCGGCGGGCATAGTGCTGGCCGCTTACTACTACTTCGGATGGAACATAGCGGGTCCTTCCATGCTGCATGCAGTGATGGATGTATGCGGCGCCTACATCCCCTTCGAGGACAGTACTTCCCAGTTCATGGCCACGGGAATCGGCATGACAGTCGTAGCCACCATTCCAGTCATCTGGTGGTTCCTTAGGAGATCACTCCGTTCCAGATCTCGATAATATGTGAAAGAGGGCCTCTTTCACTCTCTCCAGCCTCCTCTCCAAATCCATGCCCCTCAAATCTATCTCCTCAGCTACTCTAGCTGGTTTTGGAGTTAGCACGTAGACCCTATCGGCTAGGAGCAGCAGCTCCTCCAGTTGATGGGAGACTATCACCGTCGAGAGTCCGTACTCGTCCCAGATCCACTTGAGGGCTTCCCTCAAGGAGGCCCTAGCCTTGACATCGAGTCCGGTGAACGGTTCATCCAAGAGGAGTATCTCCGGCTCGAGGACGAGGGCCCTAACTAGGGCTGCCTTCCTCCTAGTGCCGCCACTGGCCTTCCTAGGGTGGAGTGACAGGTCGGAGTCGGTGAGCCCCACCATGCTCGAGTACTCCCTAACCCTCTTGGCGAGTTCCTCCCCCCTCATCCCGTGATACTTCAGCCCTAGGGCCACATTCTCCCAGAGGGTCTTCCAAGGAAGGAGCCTGTCCTCCTGAAACACGATGCCGACCTTCCCCTCCCTCCTGACGCTCCCCCTGTCGGGCAACTCCAGTCCCGCCATTATCCTCAGGAGGGTCGTCTTCCCGCATCCGTTGGGTCCCACGACCCCTAAGACCTCGCCTCCATTCAGGTTAAGGCTTATATCAACTAGGACAGGTTCTGAGAAGCTCTTGTATACCGAGGAGATGTCTAACATCACTCTAGCCATCTCTTGGCCCTCCTCTCTAGGGGTTTGAGGATCAGCTGATCCAGTACTAGGACCAGAGCAATTAGCACGATGGACCAAGCCAGTACCCCCGAGGCATCAGCCAAGTTGTAGCTCCTGATTATCATGTAGCCTACTCCGCCGCTTGATCCGAAGGCCTCGGCCACCACGCTTATCCTCAGGGCGGTCCCCAACCCGACCCTTGAGGCCGAGGCCAAGAGCGGTACGGAGCTGGGTAAGATCACCTCGAAGAATTCGTCAGAGGGCTTGGCTCCTACCGATCTGACGGCCTCCAGCAGACCCGGGTCCGCCGAGGACAGAGCCGATACCGTAGCTGTGAGTACATGGGGGAGCGTCACGGCTGCGACCACTAGTATCGGTGGGAGGGGGCTTAACACGCCTAGGGTGGCCACTAGGACCAAAGACCAGACCAAGGCGGAGGTGCTGTTGAATATCTCGGAGAGGGCCTCCGAGAACCCCTTGACCAAGGAAAGCTTGTGGGACAGGAGACCTAGCACCATGGAGGCCAGGAAAGACAGGGAGAATCCGGTAATGCTGTTGTACAGCGTCTTGAGCACCTGAGGCGCAACATCTTCCAGCTTCATGCTGAGGAGGTATGCCAGCACCTCCGCGGGATCAGGGAGCATGCCCGTCGCTGATGCTGAGATCCATATCGCCAAGACGAAGAGGCCAGCGAGTATCCTTCCGGTCCTGAAAGCGATTTCCCGTCCCTTACCGGCCCCCTTCCTTCCCTGAGTCATGGTGCCTGACCTCTCACCAACGGGAGCAACCATCGAGAAGGCTCTTAAGGATTTGGTCGGGAAAGAGGAGGGGGTCGAAGGATCAGCCTCCCCAGAAGGCCTTAGATGCGAGCTCCTTTAGGGCGTCCTCGCTTACCTTCAGGTATCCTCCCTGACGAGCCAGTTCCCAAGCGGAGATTATGCCCTCCCTCGCCCCCTCTAGATCATCGGTCCACAGCCTCACCCTCGCCATCAGCATGCTTACCTCATCGTCATTCAGGCCATAGAGTTTCTTGAGGATCGAGGGGGCTTCCTCATCCCACCGTCGAGCCGCCTCCTCCCTCAGCTCGAGGAAGGCCTTCACATCGTCGGTCTTCCTCAGGAAGTCCTCCGTGGCGACCCACACCAGCATTATTGGCTGTTTACCCACATGCCTCTCAGCGAGGTCAACGAAATCTACGTGCTCATAGCCTTTGGCGATGAGCTTGGAGGCCATGGGCTCCCAGACCACCGCCGCATCTATATCACCTCTATCCAGTGCCGCCACTAACTGGGGTGGGGGCATGTCCACCACCTCATATCCCTTCACACTTGCGAGCCTCGTGTACGCCTGAAACATCGCGTAGGTCCCGCTGGCCGTTGTGGCGCCTACCCTCTTACCCTCCAAGTCCTTCAGGTCACTCACTCCTACCACCGCCTGATTCTGCAGCATTTCAGCGGCGATTATCTTCAGCTCCCCCTTGGAGGAGAGGGCGAACTTCGCGTACATCTCCGAGGTTATGACTGCCACATCGACCTCGCCCTTCGACAGGGCCTGGGCCACGTCCAAGGGTTTATCGAACCTCATCACCTTTAGCCACTCGGCCTTGCCCTCCATCAGGTCGAGTGTGCTGATTCCCCCCTGTATGGTGGCAGCTGTGACGGGGCTCCGCTGCTTGGGTATCAGAGCGTAGGCTATCAAGACGATTACGACGAGAGCTAGTAGGTGGAGGAGCCTTCTCATGCTCTCCCCACTTCCCTTCCCTTCACTCTGTCATAAAATAATGGTGGTGGCATCCCGCTGCGATCGATAAATATAAGTTTGAAGCCTTATCTGACAAGAAAGGGACACGTTTGGTATTCTACGAGAAGTTCGCCAGAAAGTACTTCGAAGAAGCGGAGAAAGACCTTAAAAGAGCCTTAAGATCAATTGAGTTCGAAGACTACTCAGAGTCGGTTTTCCACCTGCAACAGTGCGTTGAGAAGGCTGTGAAGGCTATGATAGAGGCCAAAAAGAAATACGTGTACAATCACGGGCCAATGCTGGGGACCGCATTCTCGGAAGCGTTCTCGGATGAGTGGAGGGATGAGTTCGATAGGGTTCTGGATATAATAGGGTGGTTCACTGAGTACTACACTAGGAGCAGGTATCCGTTCCTCTTAAGAGGTGAGGTTGTGTCGCCCGACGAGTTCATCGATAGGGAGGTAGCTGAAGAGGCTCTTAAGAGAGCTAGGGAGGTATTGGATGTTGCGAGGAGGTATCTCGCGAAGAAGGGAATTATATAAGGATTTGAAGGATCTCGTACTGGAGGAGCTGGGAGATAGGGTCCTAGCGGCACTTGTCTTTGGGAGCTTGATCTACTGGAGGGATGCCAAGGATGTCGATCTCCTGATAGTTGTGAAAGGATCCTTGAGACCCAAGGAAAAGATGGAGGTCGAGTACAAGATATCCTCACGGGCCCTCAGGAGAGGTCTCCCCCCTATCGATGTTCATGTAATGGGTTTGAGTGATTTTAGGGATAACCTCTCTCCTGGGACATTCCTCTCAGGATTGGCCCTAGGCTACAGGGTGCTGATAGACAGGATCAACGTAGATTCCTTGATAGCATCCTTCCTGAGGGAATTGAGCCGGGAGGACTATGTCCTCTACAACAGATATGGAAGGTGGAATTTGAGCGAGATGGCTAAAATACTCCTGAGGAGGAAGCTGAGAACTGAGGGAAAGGATCGGCAAACACTTAATTTAACGTGAGACTACTCCGTGGGAGTGAAAGTTGGAAGACCTCAGGAGCTTTCTGGAGAGGCTTGAGGGTAGAGGAGAGCTAAGAAAGGTAAAAGCTCCGGTCAGTGTGGAGCTGGAGATAGCGGAGATCCTGAGGAGAGTCGCACGAGGTGGACCGGCACTCCTCTTCGAGAACATCGAGGGTTTCGAGGGTTGGAGACTCGCTGGCAACCTGTTTTCGAAGATAGAGAGGGTGAAGCTTGCTCTGGGAGTGGAGAGGCTGGAGGATGCTGGAGAGAGGTTCACTAGACTAGCTAGGGGACCGCCCCCTCTCACCTTAGGGGAGAAGGTCAGGACCCTGAGGGAAGCCGCTAGCTTCGGCAGATATCTACCTAAGATATCCAAAGCCCTATGGAAGGACAATGAATGGGATGAGCCCGACTTGAATAAGGTGCCAGCAATCAGAACATGGCCGAAAGATGCGGGAAGATTCTTCACCTTCCCCATCGTCATCACTAGAGATCCGGAGACGGGGATACATCACTTCGGGGTTTACAGGATGCAGATAATGGGGAAGGACGTTACGGGGATGCACTGGCACATACACAAGAGGGGGGCAGCCTACTACGAGAAGTACGGTGAGGAGATGCCTGTAGCTGTAGCTGTGGGCGTTGATCCGGCCGTAGCCTTCGCAGCAGTGGCACCCGTGCCTGAAGGGATAGACAGCTACCTCTTCGCTGGAGTCATGGCTGGGAGGTCGATACGGGTAGCTAGGGGAGAGAGTGGGCTCTTAATCCCATCATCAGCCGAGCTAGTAATGGAGGGCACTGTTCCACCTAGCGAAACCCGCATAGAGGGACCATTCGGGGATCACATGGGCTACTACACTCCACCAGCCCCCTTCCCGGTTTTCAGGGTGAGGAGGATGTACACGAGGGAGAACCCGATATTTCACGCCACTGTTGTGGGCTATCCTTGGCTCGAGGACGCCGTTCTAGGGAAGGCGGTGGAGAGGATCTTCCTACCCTTCGTGAGGATGCTCATGCCTGAGGTGGTGGATCTGAACCTACCGGAGTACGGGCTCTTCCACGGCATTGCCGTAGTGTCCATCAGGAAGAGGTATCCCGGCCATGCTAAGCAGGTGGCGATGGGGCTACTCGGCCTAGGGCAGTTCTCCCTGACCAAGATGTTAGTTGTTGTGGACCACGATGTGGATGTGCACGACTTGAATCAGGTGATGTACGCGGTGGCCTCTACTGTGGATCCCCAGAGGGATGTGCAGATCGTGGAGAACGCCGTCGCCGACGAGCTAGACCACGCGAGCGTTGCCCCTAGGATGGGGGGGAAGATGATAATGGATGCGACTAGGAAGCTAAGGGAGGAGATTGGGAGGGACTGGCCCGAGCCCGTCGCCCCAGATCCAGAGGTTGCGAGGAGAGTGGATGAGAGGTGGTCCGAGCTTGGGATTTAGGGCCTACGTGAGGATGCTAAGGATTCACCACACGCTCTTCAGCCTACCCTTCGCTTACGTCGGAGCGCTGATGTTCGGACTGAGCGACTGGCTGGACGCTTTGATGATAGGTGTCGCCCTCTTCTCAGCTAGATCCGTCGCTTTACTGTCTAACGATCTCTTCGACAGAGATTTGGATGCCCTGAACCCTAGGACGGCCAGCAGGCCCCTCGTAACCGGGGAGGCGAGGGCTCTGACCGTGGTCCTACTTATAGTGCTGTTCTCCTCCATATTCGCCCTTAGCGCACTCTACTTCAACTGGCTAGCCTTCCTACTAGCTTTTCCCATAATACTCGCGGAGGTAACCTACCCTTTCGCTAAAAGGATCCACTGCTTCCCTCATTTCCACCTAGGCGCCGTACTCGGAGCGGTTCCGCTTGCGGGAGCGATAGCCATGTCGAACAGTGTGTCCAACCTGCCTTGGGGCTACTCTATCGCTTTGGCCATGTGGGTAGCAGGATTCGACATGGTGTACGCGGTGCAGGATGTGGATATAGATCGGAGGCTGGGGATTAAATCGGTTCCGGCGTGCTTCGGGGAGAAAGTAGCCCTCAACCTCTCGCTCCTCTTACATGTGGGTACGGTCTTGGTCCTGCTGTTGAGTGCAATCAATGGCGTGTTCTCTGCGATCTCAATAGGCCTCACGGCCGGGCTGCTTGGTTATCAACACTACCTCGCTAGGAGGGGGGAGTACGCCAAGGCCTTCAATGTCAACTTGGTGGTGAGCCTACTCTTGGGATTCGGGCTCATGCTGGATCTCCTCCCCCACTGAGCTGCATTTTTATGGTGGTCCCATCCCTATCCAAGATTGAGATGGATTACGAGAGCTTCCTCATAAAAGTGGAGATGTACGCTTACCTAGATCCCAAGGATCTGGAGGGTCTGATATCGAAGTTAGTGGGAGAAATGGAGAAACTGGGGTTTCTGCCCAGCAGGAGGGCCGAGGGTTACGCGTTCCTCCCCATGGGGAGTCCCGTGCCCACCCACCTGAGGCTGGGCATCTACACCGGCATGGTCACCTTCTGGGTCAGGGGAGCTGGGGAGGTCGCCAAGTCGGCTGATCGATTGGGAATGAGCGCTGATGAGTTCTTCGGATCTATCTTGAGCGGGATAAGGAAAGCAGGAGAGATTTTCAGCTCCTATGAGGATAGGGGTTCTGTTAGGGTCTTCATACCTGAGCTCGAATGATCAGCACAGGCCCGAGCTGCATACCGTCCTGACCGCTGATAGGACCCTCTTAAGGGAGCCGTTCATTGCCTGCTCAGCCGACATGATTATCCTGAGGTTGGGGCTCCTCCACTGAATCCTTAGGGAGAGCGCATCCACTGCCAGATCTGGGAAGTCCCTCAGGGTTCTCTCGCCCTTTGGGGTGGTGTTGAAATCGGCCACCACTGTGAGGAGGTCCTTCCTCCCCATCGCCTTCGATATGAGGTAATTGATCAAGATCTCCCTCGGAAGGCTCGTATAGGCCATCTCAATCCTTCTGAATGGGAATCGAGTTCCCTTAGCCACGGCTATGAAGGCTGAGCCCCCAAGCTCCCTGACAGTAATCTCGGAGGCGAATTCCTCCATCTGTTCCAGCACTGCGGTCCACACTTTGGAGGTTAGCTTCCTATTTTGGTAGGAGCCCAAGAAATACCAGCCAGCTAGCACGGCCGATATTGCTATCACTACCTCGATTTCGTACATACATCCCAAAGTGCATCGAGTAAAGGATAAAGCCTACCCGCGATGAGGCTAGAGCGATGAAGCGGGCACACATAAGGGCAGTCAGTTCCCTCTTCGGTACGGTGGACTTCCTGACACTCACCGTTCCGGATGAGGCGGAGGTCATGGCCACGGCCTACGGATCGGACATCACTCAGTACGAGAGGAGGGGCCACCTAGCTTACGTGACCTACGGGGAGAGCTATCATGTACTAGCGACCCCAAGCTACACCGTGGACATGAGGATCGTAGTCAGACCTGGCAGGAAGGATCTGAGACCTAGGATCAGGATAGAGAAGACTGGTGAAACGGAGATGGGGGGCCATCCCGCCGCGTACTACGTGGGGAGGGGGATCATAACGGGTAGGAGTAAGAACCATCTGTTCACGGTCCATTACTGCGATGTCACGGATAGGACCATTCAGATAATGTTTAAGGGCCCGTCAGATCTAGATGTGATGAAGATACTCGAAGATGTGGGTGTTCTCTGCCATGAGATGGGAGGAGTTTAAGAGAGCTGCCAAGGAGTTCCTCTTCGGGCTCTTCTACTTCGACCTATATTGGGAGACGAGAAAGGAGGCGGCTAAGCTGAGGGACGCGGTAAACCTCCTGATCATGGGGGAACTGCTGGGCCTCCCGCTTATGACCACACCCATCATGTTGAGGCTCCTCCCTTATCTGTTGCCCGAGATAGAGGGTTGGAAGCAGAGGCAGCTCAGGGAGAGGGACTTAACGGAGGAGGTCCCGGAGACCGTATGAAAATCCATTCACTCAATTTGTGAAAGATCTTTCCATACTATAAGCAAAAGACGTATATAGCAAAGTTAATTAGCTAACCTTAGCCCTACCTACTTAAAGGTCACTTTCAGGGGGGTAAATATGCAGGTAGCGTTCTTGGAGACCCCCTCCCTCTGGATAATCGGGGCCCTAGTTGCTTATGGATTCGCCTACTACGTGTACGCCAAGTGGGTCGACGAGCACATCTGGGAGGTGAGCGAGAAGAGAGTTACACCAGCTCACATGTACTTAGATGGAGTTGAGTACTTTCCAGTAAGTAGATACGTCCTCTATGGATTCCAGTTCAAGAGCATAGCTGCCTTGGGGCCCATCTTGGGACCGTTCATAGCCGTCGCCTACGGATGGCTGCCAGCGCTCATTTGGATAGTGATAGGGAACATGTTCATCGGTTGGGTCCAAGATTACAGCACCATAATGCTCACAGTCAGGAACGAGGGCAGATCCATGGGTCCTCTCGTCTATAACGCCATAGGAGAGAGGGGAAGGAAGATACTGCTGGCTTACTTGCTCTTCTACCTGCTGATAATCTCGGCGGTGTTCATCTACCTCGTGTCGCTCTTCTGGAACGTCTTCCCCGGATCCTTCATTGCCACCATAGGCATCATAATAACCGGCCTCATAGTGGGAGAGCTCCTCTACAAGTACAAGGCTAACATCTTCGGTGTGACGGCCTTGGCTATAGCGCTGACGTTGATCAGCGTTGGGATAGGTACTGTCGTGGCTTGGCCGCCGAAGGACTTCTTCGGCCCGTGGTCCATTCAGGTGTGGTCGATAATCTTAGCGATAATACTCTTCGTCGGAGCCATAGTCCCGCTTCCCAAGTTCATCACTCCGATGAACTTCGTGGCAGTATTCCCAGCCATAGGAGGGGTCCTCCTGATAATATTCGGGGCCCTTATATCTCCTGCCACTGGCATAAAGCTCATCCAGCCAGCGTTCAAGGGATGGTATGTCCAGAATGTAGGTCCAATATTCCCAATACTCTTCGTGTCCATAGCATGCGGTGCGATATCAGGATGGCACAGCCTTGTCAGCACCTCCACGACGGGAAAGCAGCTCGATGTGGAGACCGATGCTAGGCCTGTGGGAGCTGGGGCGATGCTCACCGAGGGGCTGCTCGCCACATCGGCCCTCGCCGCTTACATGGTGGTCTCACCGGACCTCATAGCCAAGGGTAAGATATCGGCCTTCGTGAACGGAGCCACACTGCTGACCGCCCCGTTCCTCGGAGGAGATGCTTCCAAGGCGTATCTATTGACATTCTTCTCGATATTCCTCGTAATTTACGCTATAACCGTGCAGGCCCTCGTCACAAGGTATTGGCGTGTGTTCAGCGCCGAGCTCTTCAAGGGCTCTTGGGAGTGGCTCGGGAACAAGTATGTGGCCACCGTGGTAGGTCTGATACTGCCCATCATATTCGCGCTCACTGGCAGTTGGATAAACCTGTGGATATACTTCGGTGGCAGCAACCAGCTGCTCGCTGCGATGGCCCTCACGCTGGTGGCCTTCTACGTGGCCAAGATGAACAAGCCCTCGTGGTACTCCGCCGTGCCAGCCGCGTTCATGACCGTTGTTACACTCTCCGCCCTCCTCTGGGAGACATACACCTTCGGACTGAGCACCTTCGGTATAAAGAAGCCGCTGGCCAAGCCGCCGCTGACCCAGTACCCCGGGGCAGCGTGGGCCCTCAACGCGCTCTTCTTCGTCATAGGCATAATACTCTTCGTGCTGGGCATCTATATGAGCTACGCCCTCTGGAGCGCCTACTTTAAGGTCAGAAAAGGAGAAGTAGAGGCTAAGGCCGTCTCTCCCTAAACCTTTTATTTCCCTTTTTCATGTTCGATTGGGAGGTGATCTCTATCCCTTTATTTAGTAGAAAGGAGAAGAAAGAGAAGGAGGAAGGGATTTCCGAGGCCCTTAAGGGCGTGCTCTATGGCTTCGCTGTCCACGGGGCGGCTACCGCGGCCCTGAAGACTAGGATGCACATGGAGCACCTCTTCATGCTGATGACTTTGGGCGACATGCTGGGCTTCCCGATAATCCCACCCTACTACTCGCTGAAGATCCTGCCCTACGTCGTTCCCAACATAAAGTCGTGGAAGGAGAGGTTGTTTAGGGAGAGGGACTTCACCGATCTGCTGAGCGGCTAAGGAGCGGGAGAGTGGTTCCATGGTGGGTTTAGCTGAATTCTTCGAGAGGAAGCCGAATATAGAGGTGGTGGTGTTCGCTGGGAAGGGCGGTTTGGGAAAGACCACCAGCAGCGCTGCCCTTAGCTACCATATGGCCGTGAATGAGGGAAAGAAGGTCCTCTGCTTCAGCACAGACCCCCAAGCTTCCCTCAGCGACATCTTTGAGAGAGACCTCTTCGGTAAGGGAGTAGTGGAGGTGGCGCCCAACCTTTACGTGGTTGAGATAGATGCTGACAGGAAGATAGCAGAGTATCAGCAGGAGATCAAGCAAAGGATACTGGACATGTATGGACTGGAGGAGCTTCCTAAGGAGATCGAGGAGTATATAGACAGCACCTCCGCCGAGCCTGCGATGTACGAATCCGCAACTTACGATGCGATGGCAGATCTGGTGGCGTCAGGCGAGTACGACCTCTATGTCTTCGACATGCCCCCATTCGGTCACGGGGTCAGGATGGTGGCGATGGCGGAGATCCTCAGCGCTTGGGTGGACAAGATAACTGAGGCCAGAAAGGAGGCCGCCGAGTACGAGGCAGTAGCAGCGACCCTAAAAGGGGGGATGCAGACCGAGGACATGGTTCTGAAGGAGTTGGAGGAGATAAGAAAGAAGATGACCACCTTCACCGAACTGATGACAAACTCTGAGAAGACGGCCTTCTTTATGGTGATGGTACCGGAGAAGATGGCCATACTGGACACGGAGCGCGCGCTGGAGATGTTCAGGGAGCTGAACATAGAGATGTCCGGTGTGGTGGTCAACCAGATATACCCGAGGGACCTGCTGGACAAGCCCGACCTTCCCGAACTCCTGAGGAAGAAGATAGAGATGCAGGAGAATCATCTTATGGAAATAAGGGATAAATTCGGGGACTTAGTAGCGGCACTCATTCCTATGTACGATAGGGAGCCAAAGGGGTTAGGGATGATTGCGAAGGTCGCTGAGGACCTAATGCACTCGAGGAGGGATCTACTATGGTGGTGAACTTGGAGGAGAGGGTATTAATGCCAGAGTTCCTCTCTCAGAAGCCCAAGCTCAAGTTCCTCTTCACCGGAGGTAAGGGAGGAGTCGGAAAGACAATATCTGCTGCTGGTTTGGCTTACAGGTTTGCTAAAGATGGGAAGAGAACTCTCCTTGTGTCTCTCAATCCCGTACACTCGCTATCAAGTCTCTTCGGGCAAGACCTTAGAGGGGGAGTCATAAAGCCTGTGGAGGGGGCTCAGAACCTCCACGCCCTAGAGGTGGAGATAGACGACGTGGTAGAGAAATACAAACAGAACATAGCGAAGAGGCTTTCGGAGTTTCTGAAATGGGCGGACATACCCATGGATCCCAAGCCCTTCATCGACATAGCCACCACGAACCCGGCGTTCCAAGAGTCGGCCATGTTCGACAAGATGATGGATGTGGTTCTCCAGCAGGGTGAGGAGTATGATGTAGTGGTCTTCGATACCGCTGCAGTCGCGAACGCGGCTAGGCTGATAGGTTTGAGCAAGATCTACGGGCTCTGGCTTGAGAGGATGATCGAGAGCAGGAAAGAAGCCCTATCACTCAGGGTGAAGCTTTCCTTCCGCAAGGAGAAGGTGATGGAGGAGATAAAGAAGGACCCCCTCATGGCCGACCTCCTATCGATGCAGGACAGGTTCAACAGGGTCAAGGACATCTTGCTGAATGAGGACCTCACTGCGTTCTTCTTCGTCACACTGCCCCTGTCCCTGCCAATAGCTGTGGTAAAGAGATTCATTAAGATGGTGAAGGGCTTCGACATACCCGTTGGCGGTGTCATCGTGAATCAGGTTATCCCGAAGGCCATAGCTGAGGCGACGACAAACGAATACGTAAGGAACAAGTACAAGGAGCAGCTCGGTTACATGGCCGAGATAGAGAGGGACCTTGGGCCCCTAGTGAGGTCTTACATCCCAGTCTATCCAAGCGAGGTAGTTGGTGTGGACATGGTAGCCAAGGTCTCTCAAGACATGTTCTCTTGGATTCCCGACTTCCTAGATGAGCTGGAGGTCTGATCCCCCATACCTCTCTCACCTTTACCTTTCTAAGTTTATGAGGTCCACACTCACATGCATCATATGAGAGTAGCGACGGTCCGGAATCCAGCGCTCATAGTGGTGGATGTTCAGAGGGATTTTATGCCTGGGGGCGCCCTTCCAGTCCCTAGAGGAGACGAGGTCGTGCCACCCCTTAACGCCCTGATTTCCCACTTCGCCAAGAAAGGCTTCACCGTGGTCTACACTAGAGACTGGCACCCTCCTGACCACATATCCTTTAAGCAGAGGGGGGGTCCCTGGCCTCCTCACTGCATGCAGGGAAGCCAAGGTGCAGAGTTTCATCCAGATTTGGTTGTCCCTGATGAAGCCGTGATAGTCTCTAAGGCGACGGATAGAGATAAGGACGCTTACTCTGGATTCGAGGGGACCGATCTTAAGGAGATCCTCAAAGAGAGAAGGGTGAGGAGGCTCTTCATAGGAGGTGTCGCGACCGAGTACTGCGTTAGGGCCACCGTACTAGATGCGCTGAAGTTGGGGTTCGAGGTCTTCGTCGTGGAGGATGCGATAAGGGGCATAGACCCGAGTGGCGAGGAGGAGGCCAAGAACGAGATGGTGAGAGAGGGAGCTGTCCTAGTCAGGCTGGATGAGATACTCCTGAGGTGAGCCTCTTGCTTTACGATGTGAGGATAGAGGTGGAGGAGGTCCGAGGACATTGCGCTGCTGGATACCGCGAGGGCAATTCCTTCACCCTGAGAGGCTTCTACATAGAGGGAGCAGGAGGTGTGAGGATCTGTCTCCACGCCTTGACTGCTATGGTGACCCTCCTGTCCCCTTTCTCCCACGGGGTGCCTGCAGATCAACTGGGGATAGGTGAGGGAGACATCGGTCACGTGCAGTGCCCCGATCCCGGACCTCCACTCACATGCGGCGGGACGGTCGTCTTCAAGCTCGTCAGGCTGAAGCGGGAGGGCAAGAGCTAGCGACTCATCTCCCAATACCTGTTGAAGAGTTCCCTCATCTGATCCGCCATCCTGCTGTCCCTTATCCTGACAGCGGCCCTGAGAGTGTTCGTCCCGGGATCTGATATGTATAGATAGGTTATGTCTCTGTCTATGACTAGGAAAGGTATCCTCACAGCTCTTGTTTCCTTAACCTCAACGCTCCATGAAGGAGGTTCCACCATGTCCCCCTTCAGTACCTCCCTGAATTCACTGCTGAACACACTTAAGGAAGGCACTAAGAACCTGAACTTCACCCCCTTCCTCATGCAGCTAACTAGATCCCTAACGTATTTACTCCAGTCTATCCTAGCAGGTTTATTGGAGAGCGCTACTAGTACCTCCCTCTCCGCGTTCACAGCATCCTTGACAGAGTTGGAGAGTATGGCCTCGTGGCTCTCGATGATCATCATCTGAACCTCCCGTACGGATTCTTGGCCGCTTACCTCTCTTATCTCTTCTAGGAGCTGCTCGGCCTCTATCAACCTCCTTTCGAGCTCCTTCCTCAGCTGATCCATTCTGTTAGCTATCCCTTCCTCTGCCGGTAGAGGCGCGTACTTGGCTGGCTTACTGCTGACCATTACCACCATCCCCTTGCGTACGAGATTCCTCAAGGTCTCGTAGCATTTTGCTCTGGGAACACCGCTCAGCTTGCTTAGCTCTCCTACAGTCATGCTTCCGTGCATGATCAGGGCTAGGTATGTTCTGGCTTCGTACTCCGTCAGATGGAGTACATCTTTGAGTCTTGAAACCAGGGAATCCTCTTCTACCTTCACACCTCGCATCGGAAGGATCAAATATTATTTGAAGATTACCCCTTTGACGCGTTGTTAGGTTTATTACTCTCAGCTCTACCTGATGACCTATGAGATCGCTGAGCCCCTTGGTCCTGACCTCCACTAGAAGGGAAAAGAGGAAAAGGTTGGGCAGAGGATTCAGTCTAGGAGAGCTAAGGGAGGCTGGGATATCCATAACAGAAGCGAGAAGAAAGGGAATACCGGTGGATAGGAGGAGGAAGACTGTCCATCCATGGAATGTGGAGGCATTGAAGAAGCTAGTCCCGAGATGATTGTGAATATCGCCTTTAAGAGGGCTTAGTGGGCTGTCGTCTGAACATTGTTCCCTAACTCCACTTTCTTGGATAACCCTGATGATGGGGTTTGATTGTTGTTTGCGCTAAACATTTGGCAGATTATTCGCAATCCTACCAAAATCCTAGCAATAACACTAGTGGATACAGCAAACCGAGACGCAGTGCATATGTCCATAGGAGGTGTGTAACCGGGGCCTAGAACGGCGTCCACTATCTGTCTTTACCATCAAATCAGGAAGGTACCCCATATATGCGGTAAGAGTTCCTACCCAAAGCGCGCGCATAAATCCGCTAATTGTTTTATCTGAAGAGCGTGATAACGGAGTAAAATGAAAAGGTAGAGATGACCTTCGATACTCAGTAATCAGGTATGTGATGGCAGAAAGATCTCTCCTCATCTAACTTCTCGAGGAGCTTCTCATCTGCCGTGTGTAGGCGTGCTTTCAGCATCTTAGCGAGAGCTACGTAGCTTGAATCGTGAACAGAGATCCCCTTTATCAGAGATAATTTGGCTACTTCGTCAGCATATTCCTCATCCGATAGATAGTATACCTCGAAGCCATAGAGTGATAGGCTCCTAGCTATTCAACGTAACTGCTCCTCAGATATCTCCCTACTGCTACACATCTCAGAGCATTCAAGACCTCGAAATGAAGGATGTACTAGGAACAGAGATCTGTACTAGGCCGTTGAGGTAATCGTCCCTCAGTTTCAATGCCTGTTCCCTGTCCTCCTCGAGCAGATACCACTTGGCTACGACAGAAGCATCTGGGATCGCCCTCTTGACCATCCAAGCTCCCTCCACTTTCTGATCTCCTTTACGCTGGAGAAACCCTCATCGGGCTTTACTAGGTACCTTTCATTTAACAACAGAGCTCTGGCCAGATCTCTCCTCTCTAAATTCTTCAGTTCCTTCCTAATGCTCCTCCTTATCACCTCACTCCAATTCACGTGCTTATATTTGGACATCTTCTCCTTCAAGTCCTCACCAATCCTCACGCTCAGCATTATTGTATTAAGGACGTAAGTGTTATGGACATATAAGTAAGGGATGGATGCAACGAAGGATCTCGAGGAAAAACGTGTTGACATGGCGGATGTTGAGGAACTAAGTATACCTAGGATATTGAAACGGAATCGATCTATAAAGAGGACGGGATTTGCCGAATAGGCATGTGTCCCCAAACTGCAGCTGTTCGATGGTCGTTCCCTCACACCTCCAATACCTACCTCACCGACCTAACGGTAACCATCCTCTTGGTAGCGGTGGAGACCAAGTGCTTCACCCTTCTCATTCTCTTCGACCCCCCTTTCACCAGTGCGAGGATCTTCCTGTCCTCTGGGATTATTCTAGCCTCTATTCCTAGACCTCTTAGGGCCTGCTCTATCTCCTCAGGATCGTAATCGGGCAGGTGGCCGTTGCAGGGACCCATGTCGCACATGTGACACCCGAGATCATGGGCATCCACGTTGGCAGAACAGGCTGAGGGGAATACCTTGAGGCCCAAGGCCCTTGCCCTCGATGAGAGCATTCTCTTTAGATCCCCTGTGTTCAGCGGCACCTGATCAGTGGGTTTTCTCGGTTCCCTGACCATCTTGCTAGCTAGGTCCCTCAGACCCACTGCTTCGAGCTCTCTAAGGATGCGACGGGTCACCCTGAGTGCTCCTAACACTACTCCCCTCACACCCAAGCTGGCGGCCCTCTTCAGTATCAGAGGACCATCCTCCTCACTCACTCCCGGGATCAGAGGTCGTAGGAAGAGCGATGCATGTATTCCTCGCTGTAGCAGGTTACTGAGGGTCCTGAACCTAAGTTCTGGAGAGGGGGCCTTCGGTTCTAGCCTCTCCGCCCACCTAAGTGCCGAGATGGTGACCAAGGCGCTAACTGAGGGATCGAGGGACAGGATCCTCTCAGCATCCTCCTCGCTGAGGTAGGCCTTAGTCGAGAATTGGGTCGGGTTTCTCAAGTAGCGGGATACGGCCTCCAAGTACTCGAGGGTCCTCCCCTTAATAGCTGGCAGAAATGGCTCAGTGACCGAACCGAACGCTAAAAATGTCCCTCCCTTCCCGAGGAGTGTGTATGGATTTGAAGCGATTGCATAGGCCAGTTGCAAGCCTGACAGGCGGGACGGCTCCGGCCTCCGGGGCATACCCATGTCCTCCACGTAGCAATAGATGCAAGCGTAAGTGCATCCCCTACCCGGATGAACGGTCAGCCCACAGGGTCTGGGCTCTCTGTGGGCGTGTCTATCATCCAGAGCCTCCTTTCTCTCCTTTCTATCTAGTTTAGAGGCTAACTCCTCCCTTACTGCTATTTTAACCCTCAGCAGCTCAGATAGCCTCACTTCAGGCAAATAGATCCCTCCAGAGTCCGCTGACGACTCTACGTGCTTTCGCGAGTGCCACGGTCTCCAAGGGCTAAAATATCCTCGAGATCATAGACTATAAAGCCCTCTTTCAACAGCTCCTCCTTCTTATCAACATTTCTAGCTACGAGGCCGTAATACCTCCTCCCATCGAACTTTACCTTCGAAGCCTTCTCCTTCAGAGAAGTTAGGGCCCCTCTTGCAGCTCTGATCGAGAGATTAGACCACTTTACCTCCAAGAAGGCAATGTGCGAGTCGTCGTACGCGACCACATCTATCTCCACGTCTTTATGCCACCATTTACCCACCTGTATCGGTCTGTACGGCAGGAGCGGCCTTATCAATTCCCGAACCACCCTCTCAAACACCCTGCCCAAGTAAGCTGGGAATTTTTCCCTGAAGTTTCGCAGTACCGGGCCCTTGTACCCCGACTCTATCTCGGACTGGAATGGTGACACGAACCCGAACCAGAAGTCGAAATAGTTGTCTCCTATCTCATATACTCCCCTCTTAGTTTTCCTAGGGGATAGGACTGGGACTATCCTCCTTACTATGCCCAGAGATGAAAGCACCTTGAGGTAGAAGTGAACATCCTTGGGTTGGAGGAACGCGTAGTTAGCTATCTCCGTCACCTTGTTATACCCCAAGCTTATGGCTTCCAGTACTTGTAGGTAGGTAGCATAGTCCCTGAGCTCCTCTGACAGCATGGTCATGGCATCCATATACAGGAAGGATGAGGGATCGAAGAAGTTCTTCTCGATCTCGGCCTCCACGTCTACTCCGGAAAAGAATTCCAGGTATCTGGCCACTCCCCCTGTTACCGCGTATATCTTAATCAGGTCTCCGGGGGCGGCACTCGGGAACCAGGAGGTCAGTTGCCTCATGTTGAAGGGTCTCACCCTCAAATACCTGTCGGCCCTTCCGTAGAGGGGGGACTTCGCCCCCATCACCCTCGTCTCCATCAGGGAGATGCTGGATCCGCATAAGATCAGTGTGATCCCCGAACCCCTCAACTTTTCGTCCACTATCTCTTGGAAATCGCTCAGAATTCCTGGATCATCCCTGACCAAGTAGCCGAATTCGTCTATCACGACGATTAACCTGCCCCTTCCCTTTAGGGCCTCGAAAGCGTCCTGAAAGCTCGAAAACTGGATTTTGGGGATCCTTAGGAATTCGGATACCTTGTGGGAGAACCTCCTCAAATTGTAAGGGACCTTCCTAAGAGAGCACAGGTAATAGACGGCTGGCTTATCCCTTATGAATTGCTTCAAGAGCTCTGTTTTCCCTATCCTCCTCCTCCCGTACACTATTATGAGGCGATCCCCTCTCTCCCAACTATCCTCCAGCAGAGAAAGCTCCGGCTCCCTATCGATGAATTTTCGAGTCACAACTATAATAGTCGAAACTATAATTTAAGCGTCAGCTCGCTAAACTGTGTGACTTTCCGGGGCTCCACAGCACGTCATAGGTTCGATAAGTACTCTATCGTTTTTAGGTAGACCTCTACAGCGAACTCTAAGTCCCTAGTATTCACGAACTCCATGGTGGTGTGAGCCAGCTTCCCATCGCCTGGACCGTAGGCCGCTATGCTCGAGACCTTTCCGTGAAGCAGGTTCATATCGCTAGATCCATATTTCTTCAGGAGCCTGGGTTTCCCTCCTAGGGAGATAATGGACCTAATTAACGCCCTAGGAACTGGTTCGCTAGGTCTGACCGCTACAGGTGGAACAGCCCATAAGGCAGCCACCTCACACCCTTCAGAGAGCTTAGATTTTATCTCATCGAGTACCATCGAATGATCGATCCCCGGAGGGACCCTCAAGTCTAGTACTGCCTCGGCCCTCTTTGGAAGAACGTTAGGCGCCTCTCCACCGCTTATCATGGTGGTGGTAATGCTGGGAACATCGTACTTCTCGCCTGGAGCCACCTCTTTCATTTTTGAGATAGACTCCACAAGCAGATCCACTGCAGATACTCCGGGAGATGATGAGTGACCTCCTTCCGCCTTACACCTCAAGGTCAGGTGCGCCCCTCCCCTGTAGGCTATTATGACGCCGGTTTTGTTAGAAGGTTCCCCTATTACCACGAAAGGTGGGAGCTCCCTAGTAAGCAGGTGTCTGGCCCCCCTGCTGTCCCCCTCCTCACCAACGAGGGCCGCGACCATCACGGGCGATTTGGAGAGGGATGCCGCCATCAGCATTGCTGAGAGGGGCCCCTTCGCATCCACGGCTCCCCTACCGGAGATCACGCCTCCGCTTCTCCTGACGGGAAGCCTCCCGGGGACCGTGTCGTAGTGACCGACGAGCCACACCCTTCCACCTCCTCCTTTACTAGCGAGAACATTTCCCACCTCGTCAATCTCGACCCTCAATCCGAGATCCTCGCAGATTTCCACTATTACGTCCCTAGCGTTGTCCTCCTGGCCGGTAGGGCTGTAAGCCCTCAAGAGTTTGATCAGAATCTCATCGACTCCCGATTCCGTTGATGAGGGCACTCTCCACCTCCTCCACGATCCTCCTAACGTCCTCCTCGGTTATCAGATAAGGGGGAAGCAGCCTGAGAACGGTCCTCCCCGCTTTGAGGGCCAAGATCCCCCTCTGTTGCAGCCTCCTGAGGACGGGTCCGACGTCAGCCCTGAGTTCAACCCCGATCATGAGTCCTTCTCCCCTCACGTCCCTTATTAGGCGCGATTCAATGCCCTTCAATCCCTTAATCAATTCCTTACCCATCTTGGCGGCTCTGGAGGGTACGTCATACTCTAGCAGGGTGGATACACCTCCATAGACAGCAGCGCAGGCCAGTGGATTGCCTCCGTGGGTGGAACCGTGCTCTCCTCCTTTGAGGGATTCGATTACCCACTCCTTAGCTGCCACCACGCTGACAGGAAACCCACCACCAATACTCTTGCCAGCGGTCATGACGTCCGGTTCGACTCCTCTAGTCCTGTGGGCCCATATCTCGCCGGTCCTGCCGAACCCGCTCTGGACCTCATCGAATATCAGGACGGAGCTGTGCTCCTCACAGGCCTCCCTCAACGCCCTGAGGAACTCTGGTGTCGAAGGTCTGACGCCACTCTCTCCTTGGATAGGCTCTACTATGACCGCCGCGACCTCTTCATCTATCAGATCAGCTGAAGAAGAATCGTTGAATCTCCCGAACCTCACATCGATTAAGGGATAGCCTTCTCTGTACTTCGGGTTCCAAGTAGCGGAGAGGGAACCCAGAGTCCTACCGTGGAAGCTCCCCGTGAAGGCTACCACCTCTTTCCTACCCGTTGCTCTGAAGGCTAGCTTCAATGCCAGCTCCACGGCTTCGGTACCGCTGTTCTGGAAGTACACATGGTTCAATCCCTTGGGGAGAACCCGCTCCAATGAGGAGAGGCACCTCTCCATAGATTCGCTCACGAAGCTAGGGGTGACCACCATTATCGAGTCCATCTGCTCCTGGATGGCCTTCACCACTCTAGGAGGTCTGTGCCCGAGGAAAGCAGCTCCGTGACCCGTGTGGGCATCGAGGTAGCGTCTACCCTCCGAGTCCCACACGTACTGGCCTTCCCCTTTAACGAGCTTGAGTCCTCTGAACCCGTAGAATGAGATCAGTGAGACCATCTATTCATCTCACCGCGTAACTCACGAGCTCCCTCGCGATGTCAACGCCTGTCACGCGGGCGGCGTTCTTGAACTCGGTGACGCCATTCACCTCTATCACTACGAGTCCCCTCTCCTCGTCCTCAGCTATATCAACGCCAAGGAACCCACCTCCCATCGCTTCAGCGGTTCTAATAACGAGATCAGCGAGTTCCTCCCTGTACTCAGCCGGTACGGCCTTCGCACCCCTTGCAGTGTTGGTGACCCAGTGATCTGATACCCTGTAGATGGCCGTAATGAAGGCCTCCTCGGTTCCATAAGCCCTTATGTCCCTCCCGGGCTTCCTTATGAATTCCTGAATATAGTGGATCCTGTAGTAGGGGGAGGGAATCGCCTCCCGATGCTCCAGTATGGTCCTCAGCTCCTCTTCGTCCTGCGCTAGGGACACCAGTCGACCCCAGCTCCCGTTGACGGGTTTGATCACTAAGGGGTATCCTATGGACTTCGCTGCCTCCAAGGCACCCTCAAGCGAGAACGCTACCGCCGTCTTTGGCGTGGGAATTCCGGCCTCTGAAAGTTTGGCCGTCGTTGTCAGCTTGTTCCCGCAGATCGACAGTACCCCAGGCGAGTTAACCACCCTTACCCCCAAGCTTGACAAGGTCACAGCCGACGCGTGCGCTTTGGTGGCGCTGATCGCCCTTATCAGGGCCGCTTCGGCCTCGAAGGTCTCCCCGTGATCAAGCGGGAGGAATTTGGAGCTGAGGTGCAACCGTACTGGCTCGTGCCCCAGCTCCTCAATGGCCCTTATGAGCTGCCTTTCCTCCTCCCTCAACCTCTCATAGACCAAGGCTACCCTCATTCTCCCCAGTCCTCTCCTATTTCCTCAGCCTCCTTCAGCAGAAACGTCCCATTCTGCTCGTATACCTCTAATGTGGCTCCACAGGAGGGACACTCGAGGAGCTCGCCCGCCATGACATCGTCGGGGAGTTCCACGGGGGAACCGCATATAGGACACTCGGCCTCCATATCTTCGCACCATGTGATACGAATACCTCATAATATAAACGTTATCCTCGAACTATACAGGACGAATATCGGAAAATAATGGAAAATTCCTAGCTTGGAACGACATGCGTGCCAGCGCCATTTAAGGCATGAGTAACGGGTTCGTCCACTAGGCCGCTGGAGATGGCGACCCGCACCCCAGACCGCGCCACCTCCGCGGCCATCATGAGCTTCCGGTTCATGCCAGCCCCTAACTTAGCAGCCAATTCCTCAGCTTCTACGGGTGTCAGCCTCTTCACGACATTCTCCTCCCACATTACCCCCTCTACATCGGACAGCAAGATGAGGTACGCAGGTTCCAGAGCGATAGAGAGCTTGGAAGCGGCTTGATCACCGTCCACGTTCAGCATCTCGCCTTCCGTTCCCCTGGCTAGAGGGGCTACGACCGCGCTGTACCCCGAATCTAGGAGGAGGCTGATAAGATCCACCCTGACCTCCTCTATCTTCCCGGTGTAGCCCCCGGGTATCACTCGCCTTCTCCCCTTCTCCAAGATGACTATCCTCCTCTTCCTCCTAGCGATCAATGTGGGACCGTCCACGCCAGAAATCCCCACAGCTTGGATGCCCAAGTCGAGGAGCGTGGAGACCAGTTCCTTGTTGACCTTGCCAGCAAGCACCATAGTGAATACCTCCAGCTCGTCCTCGTCGGTGTACCTGCTCCTTATACCTGAGGGCGATACCACTATCTTGGGCTCCACTCCCATCCTCTTAGAGTACTCGGTGACCAGATCACCACCACCGTGGACTAGCACGAACGGCTGATGTCTCACCAAGTCCTTGGCTATAGAGGGGAAGTTGTCGAGGGTCCTCCCTCCTACCTTCACAACTATCATGCCACCACCTACGCTGGACTGAGTGGGGGATGCATCAGACCGGTGGTCTCCTCTAAGCCCGCCATCAGGTTGAGGGACTGGATGGCCTGCCCAGCCGCCCCCTTCATGAGGTTATCTATCGCTGCGAACCCCGACACCCTAGGAAGGGAGGGATCCGATGCGAACCCCACGTCAGCGAAGTTGCTCCCCAGCACGTTCTTCACATTCGGGTAGGATCCCCTCTGCATCACCCTGACGAAGGGCTCTTTGGAGTAGAACCTGGCGAATGCCCTCCAAAGCTCTCCCTCTTCCACCTCCAGCTCCGCGTGCGCGCTGGCGAAGGCCCCCCTGACGGAACCGACGGAGTGAGGTACCATGCTGACCCTCACCTCCTCCCCTGCTAGCAGGGAGAGCTCCTGTGACGCCTCCACTTGATGTCTGTGCCCTGAGGGTGAATAGGGCCTTATGACTCCGCTCCTCTCGGGATGGTGGGTCCCCCTCGATGGTTTGGAGCCTGCTTCGCTGCTGCCGACCTTGACGTCCGCGAGCACCCTCCTCGCCCCCAGCTTAACCAAGGGGGCGGAGGCCAGAATCGTGGCTGTCGCGTTGCATCCCGGTGAGGCCACAAGCCTTGCATTCCTTATCTCATCCCTGTGCAGCTCGGGCAGTCCGTAAACCGCCTCTTCCAGCAGTTCAGGATTCGGGTGTTTCCACCCATACCACGTCTCATAGAGGGAAGGGTCCTTCAACCTGAAATCGGCCCCCAGATCGACCACTCCCACCCCTATCTCAAGCAGGAAGGGAACCACTTCTTTAGAGATGCCGTGGGGGAGGGCGAGAAGCGCGTAATCAAACTCCTTATTTAAGGCCTCCTCCAGCTTGGCGAATTTCAGCGAGAGCAGCCCCTTCAGGTGGGGATGCGCTATGTAGACGGGCTTACCTGCGTACTCCCTAGATGTGATAACTGTCACAGTAAAGGCTGGATGGGAGATCAATATTCTCAGTAGCTCCCCACCGGTATAGCCTGAAGCCCCGAATACGGCCACTCTCAAGACTTCAGCACCTCCCATGTATAAGAGGCGAGTTCTTTGGCTACATCAATCCCGGTAGCCTTGATGAAACCCTTGAACTCGGGGACCCCATTAACCTCATTCACTAAAACCTCCTCGTTGGAAAGGAGATCCACGGCCACGAATTCCCCTTTCACAGCCTCAGCTGCCTTCAAGGAGAGCTCTTCTATCTCGCTAGTCGCTTTAATTGGTCTCACCTTTCCTCCCAGCGCCACATTGCTCTTCCAGCCTACGGATGCCATTCTCTCCATACACCCAATCGTCCTTTCGCCCAAGACGAGGCACCTTATGTCTCTACCCCCGGTCTCGATGTACTCCTGTATGACATGCCCCCTCAAGCTGCTGGGCATCATTCCCCTTGCGTCAGCGATCTGTACCGCCATCTCCGCGTTCTTAATGAGTGAAACCATCCTTCCCCAGCTACCTAGGGGCGGTTTATCCACGACCACTCCTTGGAACTCCCCGTAGGCCTTAAGAACCGCGTCCCTCCCCAGCGCCAGCACGCTCTTGGGGATCGGTATCCCGAACTTGGAGAGGGCTGAGTAGGTGAGCACCTTGTCCCCACAGGTCATTATCGTCGAGCTGCTGTTTACGGAGTGAGAACCCATGGATTCCAGTACTGCGGACGATCTGACTCCCCTGAACATCCCCACTGTCCTTATGAGAGCTACTCTCGGGATCTTCACCCCGTTTATCGGCAGCGGGGTCGAAGTTACGTTAAGGATCCCTACTTCAAGGCCCTTTTCCCTCAAGGAGCTGTAAATGAGTTTCTCCTCTAATCTGGGATGATCGACCACTAGGAGGACGGAGTCCGTTCCAAGGGCATCACAGTCCCAACCCAAATGGTGCATATAAAAAGTTTCCTCTCAATCCGCTGGGTACAGCTCGGCCTCATCCTCGTCCAGCCCGTGCCACACCACCTCATAGCCCAAGGCCGACGCCAAGGGTAAGGCCACATCCTCGGGCAGGCCCTCCTCCCTGAGCATTACCTTCAGCTCCTTGACCTTCCTAGGGAGTTTCCTAGTCTTAAGTGACTCCAGCACCTCTTTCCGGACCGCATAGTCCCCCAATACCTGATATCTCTCCAACGAGAGGGCCCTCTTCAGCTGGTCGATCCTCATACCCCTCTCCTTCGCTAGAGACCTGAGATCCACGATATCTCCCTCGAGATCACGATCCGATAGTGCGATCTCTTCTATAGCTCTCCTCTCCAGCTCGTTGAGTTTCCTCAGTAGAGCCACCTTGTCGATGCGCCCTTCGATGTAGAAGACATCTTTCGGCAGGCTCTCTGTTCGAGAACAGAGGAGGTCCTTCCTCGCCACGATAAGTATGGGTTCCTTCAGGAGGGACAGCTTCTTGATCTTCTTCTCGATGTATTCTGGGGTCCAGAAGCCCATGACCTCTACGTAAACCCTAGCTGGTCCCTTCACTAATAAGAAATCCGGTATGAGGATGGAACGCCCGGCCACCAGAGGTTCTGGCTCTCTGATGGCCCTCCAACCGCCGGCCTCGGCTATTGAGGCGAACCTCCTCTCGAGGGAGCTGTCGTACTGGGGCTCCTCAACACCCCCGTTCGGGAACAGGTCCCTGGCTCTGGAATCAAGCCTAAGCGAGAGCACCCTCTTGTTCCTAGAGATACCCGCCGAGATCCTCCAGTGGGACATCGAGACTACGTAGGAGATCAGCTTAGCCAAGGACGTACCGTATCTAGTGGTCATCTTGAGTATGGAGGCGGGACCGCTGACCTCTATTGCCACGCCCCCTTCAAACCGTTCCGCCGTGTACATAAGGCCTAGGCGCTTGAGCGCCCTGAGGAACACCTTGACCTCCCATCCTTGAGCCCTAGTCTCTATCTTGAGATGTAGGGCCTTGAAGAGGGATGTCTGGAGCAGTGAGAGGTTGTATCCTCTGAGGAGATCCTCAGGGGATATCTCAGGCCCAGAGATCAGCACTTGAAAGTCGTCGGAGTCGGCCCACAGACTACCCTCCAGATCTTCCTTGGAGATCCCCAACTCTTGGGCAGCCTCCTCCAGTGCCTGATCCCTAATTTCTTCAGTTACGAAACCACCGTATTTGACATTGACCAGCCGAAACACCACCTCTCTAGCCTTCTCCGGTTCTATAGCGGTTTCCGGCCTCCTGAACTGGCTCATCCTCTCGAGGAGGAGGGCCAATCCCCTGACAAACCTATAGTCCACCCCCAAGAGTTCGTACATCCCCTCTATCTCCTCGACTCTCTCGTGGATCTCGCTGAGCCTTCTTCCCCGCTGGAACGTGGCTATCAGTTCCCTAGCAAGCTCGATCTCCTCGTCGGTACCCCTCGCCCAGAGGGGAAACAGCATCGATCCTCTGACTCTGGCCCTCAACAGCTGGGATGGAAGCATCAGCCCAATCCCTTCCTCCTCCTGCTGGATATCCTGACCTCAGACGTTCCCTTTGATATCACTTCGTAGAGAACGGCCCTCTTTCCTTCCCTCTTCCTGAGTATCCTGCCCAGCCTCTGTATGAACTCTCTCCTGCTGCCAGTGCCTCCGAGCACTATACCCACCCTGGCGTCCGGCACATCTATACCCTCGTCTAGGACCTTCGAGGTAACTATCTTCGTGACCGAACCCGCCCTGAAGGAGTCCAAGATGCGGTTCCTCTCCCTCTGGCTCGTCCTGTGGGTTATCAGGGGGATCAGGTACCTTCTGCTTATCTCCTCGGCCATCTCGTTATATTCAGTGAAGATGATCACCTTGTCGTCCCTGTGACTCTCTAATAGGCTCTCAAGGACATTTAGCTTACTCTTGGAGTTTATAGCTATTTTTCTAGCCTCGTTCCATGCAAGCAGGGCCCTCCTAGCCGCCTTGTTCGACGTACTTCTCATGACAAGCTTTCTGAAATCCTCAAGCGATCTCATGGTTATCCCAGCCTGCCTGAGTGCCTCCTTGTATTCCTTGATCAATGTCTCGTATCTATCCCTCTCCTCATCAGTCAGATCCACTCTTATTCTGATCGTGTCGAACTCAGCTAGGTGCTCGCCAGCCAGCTCTTTGGGGGAGATCTGATAGACCACACCGCCCACTAGGGGGAAGAGAAGTACGTGCCTCCCGTCTTCCCTCTCCAGCGTGGCAGTCAGCCCCATCCTGAAGGGCGCCGCGGAATATTCAGCGATCTCTATGTACGCTTCAGCCGCCAAGTGATGCACTTCATCGAATACTAAGAAGGTAAACTTGTTTCCCAGCTCCGAGGCCCTGATGTAAGCTGAGTCATACGTTATCACAGTAACAGACCTCAGATCCTCGCTCCCTCCGCCTATCGCACCGACCTTTATACCGTAGATCGATTCTATCAAATCCTTCCACTGTTTGAGTAGTGGGAGGGTTGGAACGACTATGAGA
Organism: Thermoproteota archaeon; assembly: GCA_030130125.1. Lineage (NCBI taxonomy): Archaea > Thermoproteati > Thermoproteota > Thermoproteota archaeon. Next base: position 8,061 of record JARZZM010000001.1, on the reverse strand, counting down.
GTCGGTTCTCTCAGTATTTCCATCGCCTTAAGCGCTATGTACGTCTTGCCTGCCCCCGTAGGGAGGACTATTATCCCCCTCTTCTTCCGCAACCAAGAGTTAAGGGCGTCCTCCTGATAGGGTCTTAGAGTCACCTTCTCAGTCAAATCAGGTTGAGGAAGGAGATCGAGAACTTGATCGGTTGCATGAGTTAGGAGCTCCTTCAATTCCCTGTATCTGTAGGCGAGAGTCCTTAATTTACCGACCCTAGGATCATACCTGCAGTGCGGGAGCTTGCTGACTCCCTCTATCAGTAGGGTTCCTCTGTCGTAGGTGATCCTCAATATACCGTCCCACAACCAAGAGGCATCAGATAGGATAAAGGTTTCAGCGGTCTGAGAATCGAGCCTAGTCTCAAAGTTTCATCAACCTCCTAGAGAGTATAGGTAAGGATGGAATCCAAAGCCCTTGGATAACCAAAGGTGACTGCTTTGCGAACAACGATCCGTGTCGACCTGCGGCAGCTGTGCACACTCCAACGACTTTAGTGGCTCTGATGTTGGATGAAAAATCTTCTAGAAGCAATGGGGATTTCCGTGTGGAAACTTTATTAGTATACCCGCCTTCACCCTTCAGGTGTTCTCATGCCCAGAAGACGATTGAACTACCCTGTAGAGGCGATAGAGGGCATAGGCAACGTGTACGCCAAAAAACTGAAGGAAATAGGGATTAAGACCGTTGACGATTTACTCAGGGCGGGGGCCAAGAAGTCTGACAGGAGGAGACTCGCCAAGTCCTTAGGTGTATCCGAGAAGAGGGTCCTCGAGTGGGTCAACAGGGCGGATCTCTTTAGAATTCCGGGGGTGGGCGAGGAGTACTCTGACCTCCTCGAGCAGGCTGGCGTCGATACAGTGGTCGAACTAGCGAGGAGGAATCCGGAGAACTTGTATGAGGAGCTAGTGAAGGTTAACGAGAAGAAAAAGCTCGTTAGAAGGCTTCCAACCAAGAAGCAGGTAGCCTCATGGGTGCTAGCTGCTAAAAAATTGAAGAGGATTGTGGAGTACTGACCCATCCCTCTTCGAAATCTTTCTTCTTGCCATGGAGACCAATAGCAGTGAGAGTACGGAGAGCAACGCCCTAGGAAGTTCTATCCCGAGCGATAGGTCACGCCAATAGCCCCCCAGTTGTAAGGAACGACATCGGGGCCTCCCAGTATTATCAACATGCTCCTCTGGCCCGGTAGCGACGGTCCGGCTGTCTTGGAGAGAAAATCCGTGTTTATCTCTAGATCCGCTCCCTCAGCCACGTACCTGAACTTCTCCGGGAAGATCGACGCGTACCAGGCTTTGGGGGCGATGCTTCTCCTCGTGGGAGATCTAGCGAAGATCGCTCTCAGGGTCATATCCTCCGTCATCGTAAATGTCGGACTGGTTTCATCCAACTCGTTTCCATCGAGTTCCCAGTGATCGAACGAGTATCCACTGCAGTCCGATGGAGATGCCTTGACTTCAGCTCCCTCTTGAATTATCAGGGAATCTCCATCACCATACGAGCCGACCAGTACTTCGTTTATCGATATCTCGACGGTGCAGGACAGGGAAGTGCCTTTTTCGTCAACCACCCTTGTGTTAAGTTCATAGTTCTTAGAGCCTACACTGCGGTTTCCTCAACATTGTGATCCTGCATCTCAAATGAAATATGATCGCTCTAAACATCAACAAGGAAAGGTTTAACCTTAATCCTGCGAGATCCCCATGAAGTCGTCGGATGCTACGTTTTTACGTGTAGTCGGGTCGATCACATGATGCGAAGATCAGACCCCTCCTTGGACTGCTTCTTCAGGCCCAAGGCCGTAGCTCTGATAGGGGCTTCCTCCAAGCCAGGCAAGATAGGTCACGAATCTCTGAGGAGCCTACTGATGACGGGATACTCGGGAAAGATCTATCCTGTGAATCCTAGAGCTGACGAGATCCTAGGCCTTAAGGCATATCCTTCCCTCCTCGATGTTCCGGATGAAGTCGATCTGGCTGTAATCACGTTACCTGCTCGCTCAGTCGTCGACGCGATGAAGGACTGCTTGAAGAAGGGTGTCAAGGCCGTGGTCATAATATCGGGCGGCTTTGGCGAGGCCGGGCCGGAGGGAAAGAGAATAGAGGAGGAGGTTGTGAGGCTGGCCAAGGAGGGAGGGATCAGGATCATCGGTCCCAACTGCATAGGCGTGTTCGATGGGTACAGCAGGGTAGACACTTCATTCCAGCCTCATGAGAGGATGGGTAGACCCGGCCCGGGGGTCGTGGCTTTCCTAAGCCAGAGCGGCACCTTCGGAGCCACCTTCTTGGACTGGGCGGCCGAGGATCATCTAGGCGTCAGCAAGATGGTGAGCTTGGGGAACAGGGCAGATGTGGACGAGGCCGACCTCATATCCTACTTCGCGGAGGACCCGAAAACTCACGTCATCGGGGTTTACGTGGAGAGCTTCACCAGAGGAAGGGAGCTCATGGAAGCGGTGAGGGATGCTGGTAAGCCAGTGGTCGTTTACAAGGCTAGCAGAACGGAGAAAGGTTCTTTGGCTGCAATATCGCATACTGGCAGGATGGTGGCCAAGCACGAGGTGGCGTCTTCTGCCTTAAGACAGGCAGGTGCCCTGCTGGTCGACTCCTTCGGTGAGCTCTACGCCGCAGTAAAGGCCTTGGCCAAGCAGCCGGTGATGAAGGATGGTGGGGTCGTCATGGTAACCAACGGCGCTGGACCCTGCGTCATGGCCGCAGACGAGCTCGTGATGAAGGGAGTTCCCCTAGCCCAGCTGAGAGAGGACACGAAGGAGGAGCTCAGAGGCTCGCTTCCTCCTTACGTCTTGGTGGGTGACTTCGTGATAGACCTCACAGGAAGCGCCAACACTTCCGACTACCTTAATGCCTTGGAGGTACTGGCGAAATCCGAGAAGGTCGGTTTACTGGGAGTCTTCGTTGTCTTCCAAGATTCCCCGCTGGAGGACAATTTTGCGGAGGTCCTTTCCCGGTTCGATACTGCCGGTAAGCCCCTGCTGGTTTTCGCAGCGGGCGGCCGCTACACGAGGGAGAAGAGGTCCTTGCTAGAGGAGGTGGGCATACCAACGTACGACGATGTCAGGGAGTTCGCCTCAGCCTCGCTAGCGCTCTGGTGGTGGGGTCATGAGAGACAGGGAGCCCCTAGCGTATAGGCTGGTTTACTCAACGCCTAGGGTGAAGGGATTATACACACCCCTAGTGGAACTGGTGAGGGAGAGGGGGGCGGGAAGGGTCCTTGACGTCGGGGCCGGGTATGGGATAGCAGTAGAGCTGATATCCCCCTATGTGGATGAGGCCTTCCTCCTAGAGATCGAGGGGGCTATGGCAGAGAAGGCATGGGAGAGACTTGGCTCCTCGAGGGTCCACGTCGTCGTGGGAGATGCCTCCAGTCTTCCCTTCAGGGATTCCTATTTCGATCTGGTCTACTTCTTCGATTCCCTTCACCACATACCCAGCAGGATCGAGGCCCTGAAGGAAGGAGTGAGGGTACTCAGAGATGGTGGGTTGCTAGCGGTGTTCGATTTCGACGGGAGCAAGCTTACGACTAAGCTGTTGAGGGTGGTTGAGAGGTTGTTCGGTATCTCCTCGGACTTCTATTCATTAGATCAGATCAAGGATATAGTTGAGGGCTTGGGTTTGGTGATAGAGGAGGCTAGGGAGGGGGGCATGGGGAGTTACCTCCTAGTGGCTAGGAAATGAGGGATTTGAGGGTGTTTAAGACCTCTTCAGCGTGTCCCTTCACCTTCACCTTGGGCCACACCTTCCTCACCTTGCCTTCAGGACCTATGAGGAAGGTGCTCCTGATAACCCCGAAGTACTCTCTACCCGCCATTTTCTTCTTACCCCACGCTCCGTACTTCCTAATCACCTCCTTCTCTGGATCGCTGAGAAGCCTGACCCTCAGTCCGTGCTTCTCTTGGAACCTCTTATGACTCTTCACGGAGTCCGGGCTAACTCCCAGCACAACGGCTCCTAGCCTCTCGAACTCCTCAATTAGGGTGGTGAAGTCCTTGGCTTCCTGAGTGCACCCGCGCGTGTTGTCCTTTGGGTAGAAGTACAGGATCACCCACTTACCCCTATACTCGCCCAGGCAGACCTCCTGTCCGTCTTGATCGGGCAGGCAGAAATCCGGTGCTTCAGAACCCTCGGTCAGCTCGGACATATCCAGTCACCCATCTTGGATTTAAAACGTTTACATCACCAGAAACCAACCGCCCTAACCCCATTCCTCCTTATATGCTCCTCCACAGATCTTATGAGTCTGAGCGCGATGAAGGCCATCAATATCGACTCAATAACGCTGATCAGGGCTGCTTCCCTCATGAGGATGGGGCTCTCACCACCCACGGAAACCTTGATCATGTATGTTGGCGCCACATACGGGATCGCTAGGTAGATCAGCCTAGCATACTCAGGCAGGACACTGACGGGAATTATCAGCAGCCCTATTATTCCGAAGTTGAGTATCTCCAAGAACTGCTCGGATATGCTCGTCCTCATGGAGGTGGCCGATATCGAGAGTGCGTAGGAGAGACTCTCCACGATGAGCAGAGCGAAGGCCGAGAGAATTAGAGAGGGCCGCTCGACGGTCATGAGCACCCTACCGAATATCCAGCTGAAGGCATAGCCCATTGCTATTATTATGGCGAAGGAAACTGTGGTCCCTGTGAGTACTCTCCCGATGATCGTGGTGAAGGGAGAGGTGTTCCTGAGCAGGTGCTCCTCGACCATTCCCATGAGAATGAAGAAGGAGGTCCATCCCCCCACCAGTGAGGAGAAGCTGGATATGACGCTCCAAGCTGCGATGGTCCAGTAGGCCATCCTCAGTGCGACGGTCAGGTGCTCGGGAGGTACGAACAGGAGGACGCCCATTATGAAGAGGAGGATCCAGAGTACTTGAGAGAGGATCATGTTGATGAAGCTCATCCCGTACCTCCACAGCCTCAAGGTGTGGAGCCAGATTACCGCCTTCACCTTCGCCCACATGGATCACACCGCCCCGCTCTTCAGGGCCCTCCTCTCAGCCTTACCCATGAGGGTGAACGACAGAGCGTTGTAAAGGAAGGACATTCCTAGCAGCACGGCTATCAAGAAGGTCATTTCAGCGAGCTTCGGCGCCCCGATTAGTGATGAGAGACGGGCGAGTTCGAAAGTATAGGTGGTCGGCAGGAGCATGGAGAGGAACCTAGCCCAGATCGGGAATAGATAGGCAGGATAGAAGGCTCCTGACAGTATCAGGATTATGGGGTTGAGCCAACTGAGCACATTAGTCTCCTCCTTTATTGTCAGGAGGAAGGAACCGAATATCGCTGCGAAGCCCAGCAGGGGGAGCATCCCTATGACGATGGCCAAGCCCATCATCAGTGTGTCGGCCAGCCCTCCAACCAGGCCCTCCCTCCATATGAGCACGGGAACGAATTCGGCGAGCTGCATGAAGGACCAGAGGAGGTATCTGGGTATATAGGACATCACCAGCGTTATGGATGTCCTGTAGGGAGCAATCAGCACATAGGGGAGGGTCCCTATCCACCTGTGGTAGAGGACTGTGCCCCCGACCTCCCACATGACCGACAGGGAGGCCATTGCTATCAGCGTGGAGGCGACGAAGAACACCACGGGATCCGCCTCGACTCCCACGTTGGACTTGAAGGTCTCCGCGGACCCGAATAGGAACCCCATCCCTAGCATGAGCGCCAGGAGTATGTAGGGCCAGGCAAACATCGAGACCAGCTGGGCCCTGTTGTTCTTGAAGAAGTATATGTCCAGAACCAGTCCCGATTTCAGGAGGGTCCACAGCCTCATCTCAGTTCCCCCCCGTGAGTTCGATGAAGACGTCCTCTAGGGTGGGCTCCTTCACCTCTATCCTCCTCACCGAGCATCCCATGGAGTGTAACCTCCTGAGCATCTCTTGAGTGGCCTGCTCCTTCTCTAAGGACCTCATGACGACCCTAATCCTAGTGCCTTCCTCCGTCGGATCGACCTCGACCCTGCTGGATACAGCTTCGGATATCTCCTCCCTGAGCTGCTTGATGCTGACCTTAGCTGGCAGCACAACCAGCATCTCGAGGGTTATCTCATCGGATACGAGCTTCTTCAAGCCCTCTACCGTGTCCATGGCCACTATAGCTCCTTCGTTTATTATGGCCAGTCTATCGCACATTATCTCGGCTTCGAACATGTTGTGCGTCGTTATCAGGACCGTCTTCCCCTCCTGATGGGCCACCTTTATCAGGAGCTCCCTCAATAGCCGCGCTGACGGGGGATCCAGCCCTAGGGTGGGCTCGTCGAGTATCAGCAGCTCGGGATCGGTGAGCAGGGCCCTCGCTATGCTCAGCCTAGCCTTCATGCCGAGGGAGTATTCCTCGTAGAGCTTATCCGATGAGCCCAGCTCCTCCAGTCCCACGAGCTCCAGCATCTTCTGAACCCTCTTCCTGAGTTCCGCTCCATCCATGCCGTAAAGCATGCCGAAATACATCAGGTTCTCCCTTCCTGTCAGCTTCCAGAAGAAACCCTTCTCCACCGTTAAAGAGACGCCTATCCTCCTCCTCACCTCGACGGCCTCCTTGACGACATCGTATCCCAAGACCGTGGCCGCTCCCGAATCGGGCAGGAGGAGAGTGCTAAGTATCTTCACGGTGGTCGTCTTTCCAGCCCCATTGGGTCCGAGTAGCCCGAATACCTCGCCCCGGTATATGCGGAAGGAAACTCCCTTCAGGGCTTCCACGACCTTCCTCTCCCTATTGAACAGCCCCCTCCTAAGGTAGGTCTCATAGCTTTTTCTGAGGTTTTCGGCAGCCACTACCTCCTCCTTCATATTTTTAAGCACCCTGTCGGCTCCTACTCTCTTGTAAAGAAATTTAAACCTCTTGGCCAGTTGTGGTCATCAAGTGGACAGGTAATCGGGAGGAAGGAGGGTTAGCGGTGGAGAGGTATTCTGTTATTCTCTGGCCCCTTCTGGCCGAGGTATTCGCTGGGCTAGTGGTGTTAAGCACCAGACCCCAGCCGGAAGTCGAACTATCTGTTCAAGAGTCTGCTGGCCTCTCCCTAGTCTACATAGTGCTGGTATTCGGTATGGCCGTCCTGATGGTTTACCTAGTCAGGAGGAAGATGGTTCGGCTGATACGGATAATGATCGGTATCTTCTTCGTTTATTCGACGCTTGTCTCCTTGGACACCCTTATAAGCGCCTTCATATCATTTCCCTGGACCCTAGAGCTGCTCCTGTCCGTTGCAATCGCCTGGCTGAGCTTTCGCAGAGACCTAATAGGTAATTTGGCTAAGTCGCTCCTCTCGGCTTCGCTAGCCTACCTCTTCGTGGTCTTCTTTAATGACCTCTTCATATACTTTCTCCTCGGAGGTCTCGCCCTATACGATGCTTATTCGGTCTTCAGGGGACCGTTGAGCGAGCTCCTGATGGTCTCCCAAGAGGATCCCTTGGATCCCCTAATGGTGTTCTACGGAGATGTCTCCATGGGGATGGGGGATGTGTTCTGCTATTCCATGGCTGCAGCGGTCTCATTCAGGTCCCTTCCCATATACCTCTCTATCTTACCCCTGACAGCCCTTAATGCGGGTATCCTACTGACTCTCTGGGTCCTTTACAGGGCTGGGAGATCCCTCCCCGGGCTCACCATTCCCATCTCCCTCTGGCTCCCGGCCCAAGTCGGTCTGCTGTTCCTCGGGAGCTGAGGTCGTTCTAGATCTCCTCAGCCCCTCTATAATCAGGTAGAGCTCTGAAAGGGCCATTAGAATTATCCCCCACCACAGCAGTTGGACATACGGTATCACCTTCACCTGGAGGAACGCGCCTGAGGTCATGAGGGTCGAGTTAGAGTGATCGAAGCGGTGGGCCAGATCGTAGAGGTCCAACGTGTAGGGGAGCATCATCTCCTCCTGGACGGACTGACCCAAGTAAGCGGAGGCGAAGAGAGAAGCTAAGGCAAGCTTCTGCTCCTCGTTAAGCCCCCTGAACGATTCGTGGAGGTAGTAAACCATTAGCTCGTGGAATCCTATGCTCCACTTCCTGTCCTTGACG